>CAZPUF010000171.1:0-6959 GCA_964589705.1 uncultured Saprospiraceae bacterium
CTATTAGACTGATGATCTGACATATGGTGAAGATATAAAAGGCTTGGGATAGCAATAAAAAAAGGCCACCAAACTAATGGTGACCTTATAAATATTATGTCTTATTGTTTTATTCTATCCCCCGAAGTCATCAAATGCTACTTGCTCAGGAGGTATCCCCCAATCATCAGCCATTCTAAGTACACACTGATTCATTATAGGAGGTCCACAGAAATATAACTCTATATCTTCTGGAGCATCATGTTTACTTAGAAACTCATCAATCACTACTTGATGGACATAGCCTTTAAAACCATCTCCATTCGGATCATCGATATGCTCCTTAAGTTCCCAGTTATCATCAGGTAATGGATTATCCAAGGCTACCGCAAATCTGAAATTAGGAAATTGCTTTTCGATTTCTCTAAATTCTTCTACATAGAATAGCTCTTGCTTTGTTCGTCCACCATAGAAAAAGGTAACTTTTCGACCTGTCTTTAAAGTGTGAAAGAGGTGGTATAGATGAGATCTCATTGGTGCCATTCCAGCTCCTCCTCCGACATATAACATCTCATTCTTTGTCTCCTTGATGAAGAATTCTCCATAAGGACCAGAGATAGTCACCTTGTCCCCAGGCTTCTTAGAGAATACATATGAAGAACAGATACCAGGGTTAACATCCATCCATCCGCCCTTAGCCTTATCAAATGGCGGCGTGGCAATTCTAATCGTGAGTGATACGATATTCCCTTCAGCTGGGTGGTTAGACATAGAGTAGGCTCTGAATATATCCTCATCGTTAACCATCTTCAAATCCCATAACTTGAATTTATCCCAATCCTTCTGAAACTTATCAGGAGAATCATGATAGTTTGGATGCGCAGTAATGTCAATATCATTTTTATAGTCCACAACACAAGGGGGTACATCTACTTGTATATATCCACCAGCTTGAAAATCCAATGTCTCACCTTCAGGCAATTTCACAATAAACTCCTTAATGAAAGTCGCCACATTGTAATTAGAGATTACTTCACATTCCCATTTCTTAATCCCAAATACCTCTTCTGGGATAGCAATGTCCATATCTTCTCTAACCTTAACTTGGCAAGCCAATCGCATGCCTTCTGCAGCCTCCTTTCTGGTCAAGTGATTCATCTCTGTAGGAAGTACTTCTCCACCACCAGAGTGCACATGGCACTCACACATGGCACAGGTACCACCACCTCCACATGCTGAAGGCAAGAAGAGATTAGAATCTGATAAAGCAGTCAACAAGTTAGATCCAGGTTGTACCTTGATCGGATTATCTGTATCTCCATTGACCGTAATAGTGACATCACCTTGAGGAATTAATTTTTTACGTGCTGCAATAAGCATGTACGACAACAATAAAATAACTCCTGTAAACGCTATCCACGTCCACAAATAAGGATAAAAGCCTGCTAGTGTTATTAGTATCATCTATATCTTGATTACAAATTAATTTGTCATTTATTTAAATGCTGCTGGATCTATACCCATCAGTCCCATAAAGGCCATACCCATCATTCCTGTGAGTAAAAAAGCCATGCCCAATCCTCTCATAGCTGGTGGTACATCTGAATACTTTATCTTTTCTCTGATGGCTGCTATAGCTATAATCGCCAAGAACCAACCAAAGCCACCTCCTAACCCAAAGGCTACTGCTTCACTAAAGTTATACTCCTTGGACACCATGAATAATGAACCACCTAAAATGGCACAGTTCACCGTAATCAGAGGTAGAAAAATACCCAATGAGTTATATAGAGATGGTGAATACTTTTCTACAACCATCTCTACCAGTTGTACCATAGATGCAATTACAGCTATAAATAAGATAAATCTCAAAAAAGTTAAATCGGTAGCAAAGATGCCGCCCTCACCCAATAAGTAAGTATCAATTACCCAATTGATTGGCATCGTAATTCCCAATACGAAAATAACTGCCAAGCCCAGACCAAATGCAGTCTTAACGGTTTTGGATACCGCCAGATAAGAACACATCCCTAAGAAATAGGACAAAGCCAGGTTTTCAATGAAGGCAGATTTGATAAATATATTTGCGAGTTCTCCCATGAGTCTCTTATTTTATTAGATTCTAATTAATTGATTACGATATGTCTACTAGCTTAGGATTCCAAGCTCGGTGTGCCCATATCAATACAGCTATAACAAACATGGCAGAAGGAAAGAGAACCATCAGGTTATTACCTTGATACCAACCAAACCATCTGCTATCCAAAGTATTTATCCAATACTCAGGAGCAGCACCTATTATCTTGGCGCCAAAGATTTCGCCCTTCCCAAAGAATTCTCTAAAGAAAGCGACAATCAATAAGATAACACCATACCCTATCCCGTTACCCAAGCCATCCAATGCAGATTCATAAGGCCTGTTCGCCATAGCGAATGCTTCCAATCTACCCATTACGATACAGTTGGTTATTATAAGTCCAATGAAGACTGACAACTGCTTATAACTTTCAAAGGCATAGGCTTTCAAAGTCAACTCTACAACTGTAACCAAAGTAGCTATAATGACCAATTGGACGATCATCCTTACTTGCTTTGGAATAAATTTTCTAAGCGCTGAAGTGATGACATTTGAGAACAGACATACAAACACAACGGCTATCGCCATCACTGTTGCATTCTTCATACCCGTTGTTACTGCTAATGCAGAACAGATACCAAGAACTTGTACTGTAATTGGGTTGTTATCGTCTAATGGGTCGGTAAGAAGTTTTCGTTCTTTCTTCCCAAATTTTAACCCTTCTTTTTTCTCTACTACTGCTGTTTCTGCCATAATAGTTTATTTATTTGTTGGTCTTATAGACCCTAGCTTTTTAATGTTTCCAAGTACGTTTCGTAATCGACAAGATATTCTTTCAACATGTCAGTGACACCGTCTCCAGTAATCGTTGCACCAGAGATCCCATCGACTTCATATACATCATCTTTGGCACCACCCTTTCTCACATAGACTGATTTGAAGTCGGCATCATCATATATCTTCTTACCTATAAATTGTTTGACCCACGCTTTATTATCCTTGATCTCAGCACCAAGACCTGGAGTCTCCGCCTTATGATCAAACGATACACCTGCAATGGTATTAAAGTCATCCTCTAAAGCTACACAGCCCCATATTTCGTCCCAAAGTCCTTTTCCTCTAGCATATAAGATATAGTATTTCTTTCCATCTGTTTTAGTGTATACAAAGAGTGGCAACATCTTAGCATCTCCTTTCTTATGCTCCTTTGCCATATCTATATCTGCGGCCATGCCACCTTTATAGCCCATAGACTCTACCTTATCTTGAGCATATAGTTCTCCATCTCTATCTATGACAATCTGCTCTATACTATTGGCAAATATTTCTTCTACCTGCTGGTCTGTAATCTTGCTATAATCCAAACCCAAATGATCAGCGATAGCTCCCAATGTAGCCTTCTTACTGTAGATGGCCTCATTGGCATCGTGTCTTGACTTTAGTCCATTCTGAAGTAGGGCCAATAACATGGCAACGATGGACGTCATGATGATAACAAACCGTAATACTGATGATGTACTATGCATGTGTTACTTCATTTTTTTGTGAATGACTTGAGCTACTAACCTCAGGAGCAGAGGCTTTCATTCTTTTTTTGATATTGCCTTCTACCACATAGTGATCAATGAGCGGCGCAAATGTATTAAGGAACAAGATGGCCAACATCCATCCTTCCGGATAAGCGGGGTTGATTACACGGATAAGCATACCTATCATTCCAATGAGGAATCCGTAGACAAGCTTACCCATATTGGTCGAGGCGGCGGTGACTGGATCGGTTGCCATAAAAGCCATCGCAAAAAAGAAACTACCGATATAGAACTGGTAGTACCAAGGTACTGTCATAAATGGTGTCGCTCCCCAAGCATTAAGTAGCATGGCCATGATTGCCGCTCCTACAAACATACTCACCATGATACGCCAACTAGCTATTCCAGTAGCTAATAATATTAAAGCACCTATAATGATAAGAGGCTTACTTGTTTCTCCTATAGATCCAGGTATTGCACCCCACCACATCTGGGAAACACTAAACTGGCTGGTGACATTCTCCCATCCACCCTGATAAGCCAAGGCCAATGGTGTGGCACCAGAATAGCCATCTACGACTGCAGCTCCAGTGCCAAAGGTGGGCAGATCCATCCACCCAAATAAGTTATCTAATAATCCATGTGCCCAGCCATAATCTGCAGCCATTCCAGCACCTAAGCCTTCATAGCCTGACACCCATACTTCATCGCCAGATATCGTCGTTGGATAGGCGAAGAAGACAAATACTCTGGCAAGCAAGGCTACATTCCAGATATTCATCCCAGTACCGCCGAAAGCTTCTTTACCTAATATTACAGCAAAGGCTACTGCTACAGCCAATATCCACATTGGAATATCCGGTGGCATAATTAGTGGTATTAATGCACCTGACACCAGGAAACCTTCCTCTATGGGATGCCCCTTCTTTGCTGCAAACCAAAACTCTATCCCCAAACCTACCACATGGGTAACAAGAAAGATCGGCAAGAGCTTGATAAGCCCATGAGCCAATTTGAGATGGAATCCTTCTAAGAATCCCAAATACTGACCAGCTGCAACAAAATGTTGGTGACCAATATTGTAAGTACCAAATATGTAGCATAGCTGCATCGCTAATACCACCATAACCATTGTCCTCTTTAGATCCATACCATCTCTGATATGAACCCCGCTTTTGGTTACCGTATTAGGTGCATATGCAAATGTGAAAAAGCCATCATACAAGGTATGTAAGAATGGACTTTTCTTTTTATCTGGTTCTATTTTCTTTAAGAAACTGAGTAAACCCATGTGTAATACTTGGTTCTGTGTTTTACGATTAGTTGATTATGCTTGCTCTCTCATCATGTCGAGGCCATCTCTAAGAATCTCTTGAAGCGGCATCTTAGATGTACAGGAAAATTCTGCTAGTGCCACGTCTTCTTCCGATAACTCATTGATGCCGAGGCCTTCCATACGTTCTATATCTCCTGCCATTATTGCCTTCATTAGATGCTGTGGCAGTATATCCATTGGCATCATCTTCTCATATTGACCTGTGACCACAAAGGCTCTCTTTTCTCCATGCGTATTTGTGTTGGCCTCATATTCCATTCTTGGCATTAAGAAGCCTGGCATTGTCCTGGAAATTGATGGTCTCGGTTTAATGGGTAGTAACCAACCAAAGAGCTCATAATCATCTCCTTCCTTTATAGAGGTAATTTGACTTACACCACTACCTACGAAATCATCTTCACCCAAAGTCTTTCCTGATAGGACATCCCCTTCGATCATTCTAGAGGTGCCTTCTGACTTTAAATTGCCTCTTGTTAATTCATCTATACTAGCTCCAGCATAGGTCTTGACTAATTGTGGTGTTTCAAACTGTGCACCTGTCAATGCCACTATCTTACTTGTATTATATTGTCCAGTTCTAACGAGATGGCCTAGAGCTAAGGCATTCTCTAAGGTTAATGTCCAAACGGCACCTGTATTTTTTATAGGGGCAATGTGGTGTATCTGCACACCTACATTTCCTGCTGGGTGTTTTCCATTGAAATAATGCTTTTCTGCACCATTTATACCAGTCAAGGCTGGACTTGGTGCCACTTTTCTCCCGTCAAGTCCCAGATATACTTTACCAGAAGTGAGTATACTAAGTGCATCTACTGCAGATTGCAAATCATTTGCTCTACCTTCTACAAGATGATTGTAACTAGGTGCTAAAGGTGCCGTGCTGAATGTAGATATAAATATATTATCTGGTACGATCGAGGGATCTGGTATTATATCAAATGGTCTTTGGTTGATTAAAGTCCATCCTCCTGATGACTTCATATAAGTGACTAGAGCATCTCGACTTGTATTAGCCAGGTTTAGCACTTCATTTTGATGATATTGTTGTGTTTTATCAGCTAATATCACAATATGTGTCACTGCTCTCTTTGCCCCTCTTCTTAATTCTACTATCTCACCACTTACCGGAGCCACATGTTTAATATCCGGACTTTGCTTATCAAAGAATATAGGCTCTCCTGCTTTCACTTCATCTCCTACAGCAACTTCCATTTTTGGAATTGGAGCTATACCTCTAAAATCAGTAGGCTTCATCGCATATCGACTAACAGATATTGAGTTATTAACTCCCGTTGCTTTTCCTGCTAGCTTTATATCATGCCCTTTCTTGAGGTTGTGAAAATTAGCTTTATCCGCAAATGAAGGTGCCGGCTTGCCAGCGATATTGCTCATGTCAGGGAAAATGCTAAGATTATTCTTTACGGTATCGATTCCGTGTTTCTTAGCTTCTATCTGTATGAGGTTGTCAGAGACAGTGAGGACTGATGCAAGAATGAGTACGACTGCAATCAGAAGAAGAGCTGCTAAAAGCATACTGGTATATGAGTTTCAACAAAAATTATCAATTGGGAAGCCTTTCACTAGAGTGTATTATGCTCCCAAAAATCACCGCAAATATATGATTCTTTTGCATGTGACCTTATCGAGCTCTATAGAGTATAAAGGAGGTTGAGCTTATTTAGATTTAGTCTAGATAAGTATCGCAAAGGAAGAATCATAAGTCCATTGAAAGGAAGACGAGGACTATTGGAACAGTAATACCATTATTGCCTTTCGTATCTACTATAGAACCACAACTTAGGGCTTAGCGTCGCATCATCACCAGAATAATAGCCATATCCAATAATCTCATAGTAATCTGCACCTACTGTCTCTTGGAAGTACTCTATCTTTTGTGGAGATTTTTGATTGGATTGCCAGATGATGCCGTTATCCCCTAGTCTACTGCCTTCATGAATGATGGTCTCTTTGGGTTTATTGACTATGCACCACATCTGTCCATTCTCTACTTTATTGACACCTGTGGCTATTTCTTCTT
>CAZPUF010000172.1:0-6811 GCA_964589705.1 uncultured Saprospiraceae bacterium
CCATCAAAATCTTTATTTGTGATGTAAACTGAGTCTTGGTTGAGAAATGAGAAAGAATGCACTTTATGAATTCGCGTAAATCTAGAATCCGATGGACTTATCCATTCTGGTTCCAGTTCAGCGCTGTTAATAAATGGTAATTCTGAGGGAGGAATTTCCTTACATCCAAAAACTAGCAATAGTATGAACCAGAAATATCTATTCATTGTCATGCTCATTAATTACAGAGATGCAGTTGTTTGAACCTAAATAACCATAGTACCTATTATTTTTCCAAACATAATTGGCAATAACTTTTCCATTTATATCTCTTATTCTAGTTTTGACAGGTCTACCCTCATCATTGTATACTTTGAAGATCTGCAAATCACCAGAAGGAAAATACTCTTTGTATTCGCCCTGCCTTTTACCTTGCTCTACATTATACTCATAGGAAAGTTGTCCGTTATAATGATAACCTTTTTGCAATCCATCCTCTTTCCCATTTAAAATTTGTTTTACTGATTTTAAGTCCTCATTCGTGTTGAGTTCTTCTATAGTACCAGAGTATAATTGTCCATGATAAAAATATAAGCTATCCTGAAACACAAGAGAAGCATTAGAGGACTGGACGATGGTAGTTCCCTTATTTACACAGCTCGAAACCAATACAGCAATGTAAATAAGACTAATCAAAACAATATATTGATGGGGAATTTTAAACCCAATCTGCTTAATCCAAGTACCCATGGAGTAAAATTACATAGGAGCTTTCAAAATTAAGCTGACTAACAAGAATAATTTTATTAAACAAAACTTTATTTTATGGATCAGTTAAACATCGTTTGACAGTCAGCATTAAAATAAGGTCTAATTGTAAAAAAAAAAAAAGCACAGGATGTTACTTGCAGTACTATCCTGTGCTTGAAATATTTGGTTTTAAAATGGGATTTTAATCTGCTTTAGTAAGAATCACTTTTTTGACAAATACTTCAACTCCTATCTGAATTCTGACAATATAATCTCCTTCTGCCAGGTTACTCAAATCGACTACCAACTTGGAATTTCTTACATTGTCTTCGTGTGATATTACAATCAATTCCTCCCCGAGAACATCATAAATACCTCCAGTTACTATATCATCCTTACTAGATTTTTGTATCTCTATATTTACTCTTCCAGTAGTTGGGTTAGGAAATATAGAAGAGATTTCACTCTTAATGAATTTCTCCTTGACTTGAACACTCCTCACTGGTGAATAGGTATAGGTTCCATCCAAATCAATCATTTTCAATCTGTAGTAATATGTACCAGATTCTAAACCTTCATCAGTGAAATCGTAATCCATTTGTACAGATGAATTACCAGCTGCTTTCACTTGACCTATCTTAGTAAATTCTTCTGCTGCTTCATGACTTCGTTCTATATCAAATACATCTGTATTGACTTCATTATTAGTGCTCCATAAGAGGAACGCTAAGTTATCTTCTTCTTCATACTTGACTGTAAAATCCAACAACTGTAGTCCAAGGATTCTCATCGGTCTTAGTCCTGCATCAATATCAATATTGTTTTCTCCAACCAAAACAATTACAATTTGTGATACTCCTTTATCATCATCAAATAAGTCTACATATGCATCACTATCGTTTTCCACGTCCCCAATTGCATTCGGATCAACAAATGCATACTCTTCTGGAGCTGTAAATTCTACATAGTATTCTCCGGCTGGAAGACTGGTAAATAAGTAATTTCCATGCTCATCCGTTTCTGTAGCATTGATTAAGGAATCTTGTGCATTGAATAATCTTACTATAATATTTTCTGCAGGAGTATCACTATCATCAAATCCTGCCAATAGTCCACCGTCTCCATTATCAAACCATACTTGGTCTCCTATACTATTTGATCGATAAAAACCAGCATCCATGCTCATCACTGCTGTATTATCGAATACAGATATTATTTCAGAAGACCAGATTTTGTTGTCTGTGTTAGATACTTCTGATATGCTCCATTCGACTAAGTCACTATCAACAGCATTATCATCACCAATTTTTGATACTGTTGGAATATATTCTCCATGTGTATCTGGAAGTGTAAATTGAAGATAGTAATCACCAACTTCTATATCACCAAAGAAATAATTTCCATTTGAATCGGTAGACATTGTGCTTACTAATTCACCATTTGTTGTATACAATGATACAATGACTCCTTCCATTCCTATTTCACCCGCATCTTGGATACCATCTGCATTTATGTCTTCCCAAACTCTGTTGCCAATACTAGATTGATTACATGCATTAACTACTAAATCAAGCACTATATCATAATAACATCCATCACCATCTTGTAATTCAATGGTATGTATGCCTGTTGTTCTAAAGAACTGTCCTGCTACGAAAACTTCTTCTCCAGCACAAATCTCATCTTCCATCATTACATCCTCTGTCCCGTTATAGAATTCGAGATTTAATACATGATCTTCTGAACAATCACCGGTTGCACCTGAATTAAATTGACCAGCAACATCATATGTTTGTCCATTAACATCCCATGTATAACTGTCTCCAGGACAAATTATAATATTATCCTCAACACCAGACTCCATCGTTAGGACATTCAACTCAATGATAACTCTAAACGAACAGTTATTTTGGTCAAGTTCGTTTATAGTGTATACTCCAGTCTGATCGTATATCTCACCTTCATATTCGTACACATCCCCTTCACAAATTACTGGACTATTAAGGACATCTTGAGTACGCGGGAAGTAAGAGAGACGAAGAACATCTGATGCTTCACATCCTTGTGAATCTCCTGCTGGATATTCGCCTTCTACGTTATATTCTAATCCATTGACATCCCATACATATGAACTACCAGGGCATACATATTCTTCATGAAGTACAATCGAAGATCCGGATACAAGTTCCACTTCTAGTCGTTCCTCATAAATACATCCATTCTCATCTACTTCTTCTGATGCAAATACTCCTCCTTCATTAATCTCTATTCCATTCCAAACATATGGTAGCTCATCACTACATAAACTCAATTGATTTGTGACAACCGCCTTCGCTTCAAATAATTGTAAATCGAGCATTAGTGTTGTAAAACAGCCTGAGTTACCCATTACTTCTATAACATGAATGCCTGGTGCATTGAATACCTGGCTCATATATGTATATGGTAAAGCTTCTGGACAAATGGTTACCAATTCTGGTTCTCCAGGTATATCTGAAAGAACCGTAAGAATTAATACCTCTTGCTTATTACAACCTGAGTCAGTTATCACTTCAGCAGTATATGTGCCAGATTCAGTTATTTCTAATTCATTCCATATATATGGTAAATCAGCTTCACAAACTATACTTGATGTCTCTTCAGACTCGATAGGTGTTGGCTGCGTCAATACATACTGATCAATAATAGTACATCCACTTCCATCTGTTACTGTGACTATATAAGTACCACCAGACAGGCCTTCTTGGTCTTTCGCATTATTATCTAATCCTCCTCCATCATTAGTTGACCACGTATAACTATATCCACTACCAGATCCTCCGTTAGCTGTAATAGCAATAGCTCCATCATTACTCTCTGCACATGTCGGCTGAGTAGTATTAGCCAGTAGTGAGATAATATTTGGATCAACCAATGTAAATGCTTCTTCTTCAGTACATCCATTTATATCAGTGACACGTAATATGTAAGTACCACCAGTCAAGCCCATTTGATCTTCTGAATTGGTTTCCAATCCAGAACCATTTGAAGTTGACCATTGATACAAGAATGGCGCTTGCCCTCCAATTATATCTATCTCGACACTACCATTACCAATTCCATTCGATGGATTACAACTTGAGTTAGTTATAATTCCGTTTATATCAAATGCATTTACAGTTAATACTAAAATCTGGTTGTAAGAACATCCATTACCTTCATTAACTTCATTTAAATATTCGCCTCCCTGAGTTATCGTTTGACCATTCCATATGTATGGTAGCGCTGAATCACAGATTGATTCATTTGTAATTTCGTCTTCTGTAGCTACTCTAATTTCTAAGGTCAATATTTCAGCATATCCACACCCATTAGTATCAAATAACTCGTTAGTGTATATGCCTCCTTGTGTTACCACTTGACCTTTCCAATCATATGGCAATTCACTATCGCAAATAATTTCATTCAACTCTACATCAGGTGTTTGTGGTAAAACTGTGACGACTAATCTTTCTTCATAAGAACAACCATTTGGATCTGTCACCGTATTTGTATAAGTGCCTGCTCCAGCTATTGTCTGACCTTTCCACTCTATTGGTAATTCTTCCGCACATACAGTCTGTGGATCTTCAACATCTGGCGTCATAGCGAATACTTCCAAATTAAGTACTTCTTCTACATCACAGCCATTACCACCACTTATTACATTCGTATATCTGCCACTCGCTGTCAAACTTTGTCCTCTCCAGTTGTATGGCAATTCTTCTGCACATATTGATTCACTCTCCTCTGTGTTATCTACGTTTATAACTTCTAATACTAGAACATTATCAAACTCACATCCATCTGCATTAGTTTGTGTATTTGTGTACGAACCTGACTGGGTAATCTCTTGCCCATTCCACTCTATTGGTAACTCAGTAGAACACACTGTCTGTGTCTCTTCAACATCTGGAACCTCATCTGGATTATTAAGTGTATACTCATCTGTTTGCTCACAACCACTGTTATCTCTTGCAGTAACTCTATATGTCCCTGGACTCAAGCCCTCTTGTCTTGTTTGTCCACTTACCAATCCGCCACCATCTGTCGTACTCCACTCGTAAGTATATGGTGCTCCTGAGCCTCCATTGACTTGTAGGGTGATCAATCCATCTGCTCCATCATGACACGTTGGATCTGTCGAAGAAGCCAATATCGAAATGATATTCGGTGTGGCTAACGTAAAGCTCTCTGTTACTACACAGTTCTGCTCATTGGTAACTTCTACTACATATGTACCTGAACTAAGATTTGACTGATCTCTCTGTCCTGAAATCAAGCCTGATCCATCCTGTGTACTCCACGCGTATGTTACATTATTGACATCTCCAGTTACATTCAACGTAATTGAGCCATTTTGTAATCCATTCGCTGCATTACATGTTGGATTTACTTCCGTTCCTGTTACTGATAATTCTGATACAGTCACATTTAATATCTGTGATAATTCACAGCCATTGGTGTCACTTATGTTATTTGTATATGTCCCTCCTGTCGACACTGTCTGTCCATTCCATGTGAATGGCAACTCAGCCTCACAAACAATTCTTTCTTCTATTTCATTAGTAGCATTTGCATTCACTGCCAAATTTAATACTTGAGTGTATTCGCATCCATTTGCATCTGTCACTGTATTTGTGTGAGTGCCTGCCTCTGTAATTGCTATTCCATTCCAATCAAATGGCAACTCAGCCTCACAAATAGTCTCATCTGTAACTTCGTCTGCTGTCTCTGGATTCACTGAAAGTATCAATACTTCATTGAACGAACAACCATTTGCATCTGTCACCGTATTTGTATACGTGCCTGACGCTGCGATTGTCTGACCATTCCACTCTATTGGTAATTCTTCCGCACATACAGTCTGTGGATCTTCAACATCTGGCGTCATAGCGAATACTTCCAAATTAAGTACTTCTTCTACATCACAGCCATTACCACCACTTATTACATTCGTATATCTGCCACTCGCTGTCAAACTTTGTCCTCTCCAGTTGTATGGCAATTCTTCTGCACATATTGATTCACTCTCCTCTGTGTTATCTACGTTTATAACTTCTAATACTAGAACATTATCAAACTCACATCCATCTGCATTAGTTTGTGTATTTGTGTACGAACCTGACTGGGTAATCTCTTGCCCATTCCACTCTATTGGTAACTCAGTAGAACACACTGTCTGTGTCTCTTCAACATCTGGAACCTCATCTGGATTATTAAGTGTATACTCATCTGTTTGCTCACAACCACTGTTATCTCTTGCAGTAACTCTATATGTCCCTGGACTCAAGCCCTCTTGTCTTGTTTGTCCACTTACCAATCCGCCACCATCTGTCGTACTCCACTCGTAAGTATATGGTGCTCCTGAGCCTCCATTGACTTGTAGGGTGATCAATCCATCTGCTCCATCATGACACGTTGGATCTGTCGAAGAAGCCAATATCGAAATGATATTCGGTGTGGCTAACGTAAAGCTCTCTGTTACTACACAGTTCTGCTCATTGGTAACTTCTACTACATATGTACCTGAACTAAGATTTGACTGATCTCTCTGTCCTGAAATCAAGCCTGATCCATCCTGTGTACTCCACGCGTATGTTACATTATTGACATCTCCAGTTACATTCAACGTAATTGAGCCATTTTGTAATCCATTCGCTGCATTACATGTTGGATTTACTTCCGTTCCTGTTACTGATAATTCTGATACAGTCACATTTAATATCTGTGATAATTCACAGCCATTGGTGTCACTTATGTTATTTGTATATGTCCCTCCTGTCGACACTGTCTGTCCATTCCATGTGAATGGCAACTCAGCCTCACAAACAATTCTTTCTTCTATTTCATCTTGTGTCACATCATTTACTTCAAGATTTAATATCTCTTCTGTAGCACAGCCTCTCGCATCCTGAATTGGATTCGTATATGTGCCTGCTGCTGTGATACTCTGACCTCTCCATTCGTATGGCAACTCCTCCGTACATATTGTCACATCCTCTACTGCATCTGGTGTTACTGTATTAACTGCTAGCTCGAGTACTTCGTTGTAAGCACATCC
>CAZPUF010000173.1:0-6811 GCA_964589705.1 uncultured Saprospiraceae bacterium
TATTTCTTGTATTATCTTTTTAGTTAATGAAAGTGGTTAGAGGACTTTCGCTTCTTCACGAAGCAATCTTACAAGTTCATCCATATTATCTGGCTCTATCATCTTTACTGATGACTTCTCTGCTGGTAATGTATAGGACACTGCAACTGCTAGATTCTCAGCATCTATGGCAGGCACTACGTTAAGTGGCTTACGCTTGGCCATCATAATACCTCTCATGTTTGGAATTCTTTGTTCTGCCATACCTTTTGCCGCACTTACAACTATTGGCGTTGCAGCCTTAGCGACTTCGGTCCCTCCTTCGATATCACGATCTACAGTTACTTGACCACCGTCTGCCTCTAATTTGGTGGCGTAGGAGATATATGGAAGACCCAAATACTCCGCTACCATTGCCCCAACTTCTGAGCCATTGTAATCTATAGTTTCTTTACCTGTTAGTATAAGGTCATATCCTTCTGCTTGACTGGCAATTTGCTTGGCAACAAACATTGAACTACTTGGATTAGCATCTACTCGAATGGCATCATCGGCACCTATAGCCAATGCTTTTCTAATGACTACATCATTAGATGCATCACCAACATTTATTACCGTTACAGTCCCTCCATGTGCTTCTTTGAGCTCAATTGCTCTCACCAAGGCATACCACTCATCATAAGGATTCATAATAAATTGGACACCATTACTATCGTAGGATGTATTACCATCCTTGAAAGCTATCTTTGCTGTGGTTTCTGGAGTCTTACTAATACAGACTAGAATTTTCATTATTTATATTTAATGTTATTTGACATATATGATTATTGCCTCCAAGGCAATTTGTTCTCATTATTAGATTGTAATTGTTCTCTCTTGCTCAGGTAAATCTTTAAAGCAATTTTAGCAGCAATGCTTCTGGCATCTTCATCCATTTCTGAAAAAGATTCCTTGCTGAAATATTTCTTAACGAAGTGAGTATCAAAATTCCCATTTACAAAAGCGTCATGATCCATGACAAATCGTCCAAAGGGTAAGGTAGTCTGAGGCCCAGTTATTTTATACTGGGCTATAGCGTCTTTCATCTTTCTTATAGCCTCTTTCCTGTTAGTACCGTATGTGATGAGTTTGGCAATCATAGGGTCATAGTAGATAGGAATCTCCATACCTTCCTCAAATCCATCATCCACACGAATGCCGCTACCCGATGGTCTTTTGTACTCAGTGAGTTGACCTACACTAGGCAAAAAATTATCCTCTGGGTCCTCAGCATATACCCTTAGCTCCATGGCATGGCCAGTGATAGAAAGATCTTCTTGTCCAAAACTCAATTGCTCTCCTCTCGCAATTTTAATTTGTTGCTCAACTAAATCAACTCCAGTAATCATCTCAGTGACGGGATGCTCTACCTGTAGTCTCGTATTCATTTCAAGGAAGTAAAAATGCTTATTGTCTTCCAACAAAAATTCTACAGTTCCCGCACCTGTATAATCACAGGCTTGTGCTACTCTAACGGCCGCTGCTCCCATTTCTGCTCGTAGCTTATCGGTCAATACAGCTGAGGGGGCTTCTTCTACAACTTTCTGATGCCTTCGCTGTATACTACATTCTCTTTCAAACAGATGTACGGTATTACCATGCTCATCAGCAAGCACCTGGATTTCTATATGACGAGGAGAGGACACATACTTTTCGATAAACACAGATCCATCTCCAAAAGAAGACTCTGCTTCACTAATAGCCCGATCCATTTGAGATTCAAATTCTTCTACCTTCTCTACAATTCGCATACCTTTCCCACCTCCACCAGCAGAAGCTTTGACTAAAATTGGAAATCCTATACCCGCTGCAATCTTCTTAGCCTCCGCTATATCTGTTATTGCAGTATCTGTCCCCGGTACCATTGGTATATTATAATTCTTAACAGCTTCTTTAGCGGCTAGCTTACTGCCCATGACAGAGATGGCGTGCACCTTTGGACCGATAAATATTATATCATTATCCTCTAGCTTCTTTGCGAATGCTGCATTCTCACTCAAAAATCCATATCCTGGATGTATTGCATCTGCACCAGTGTCTTTGGCTGCTTTAATGATCTTATCCATTACCAGATAAGACTCAGAAGATGGTGGCGGTCCTAAGAGTACTGCTTCATCAGCGAATAATACATGTGGGGCATTTCTATCAGCTTCAGAATATACCGCCACAGTAGCTATACCCATCTTCTTAGCAGTTCGCATGACTCTGAGGGCAATCTCTCCTCTATTAGCTACTAATATTTTATCTATTTTCTTCAATGATGCTTCTTATTGTCAATAGTTATAACATAGAGATAAGAATCTCTCCTTTATCTACAGAGTCACCTTTCTTTTTATTTAGCTCCTTGACTGTACTATCGGCAGGGGCCTTAATGACATTTTCCATCTTCATTGCTTCTAATATCAACAAGGGATCACCCGCTTTAATATCCTGACCTGGTTTTACGAGGATATCGAGAATCAATCCAGGCATAGGTGCTTTAATGTCCCTGATCACTGCCTGTGATAACTGGTCCATTCCTAGCTTCGCAACCATCTGGTCGACTTCATCCATGATTTCTACATCATATTCGACGCCGTCTACCACTATTCGAAGCTCTTTCCCATTGATAGACAGGCATTTAGATATGTGTGAATGATTCTTGTGGATGATATGAAATTGGTGATTCCTTTCCACTATGTCAAGGTCATCCAATTCAGCTTTGGAGACTTCATACTTGACATTATTTATGGTGACTATATAGCTTGACAAGATTGTAGTATAAATTAGACCGCAATATAACAAGTAATTGGTTTGAGATGTTCAGCCTTTTATTTTATTAATATACCTTGACAATTCTCCATACAATATACTGTGTGACACAACTTACATGATACATTGTACTATAAGAACAGAATATATTAAGTCATCCGTGAGCAGACATTTTAAAGATTTTAAAAAAAACTGGCCTAGTTTGATAACTTTTTGGAATGTCTGCGATTGTTTATTACTGAACTATATTATTTCAATTAAATATTTAACAATGATTAAAGGGTTTAAACACGTAAGTCTTCTTTTAGTGGTCTTATTCTCATTATCTTCTTTCAGCTCTGGTATGGATATTACTGATCCAAAATCAGCCTCATTAATTAAATCACTGTATAGAGTCAATGGTGGATGGAAAAAATTGGCTGCTAAGAGAACAGTCGAATTTTCATACTTATACAAAGACTACCAAAAAGGAACTGATATCTCTAAGGAAAGATATGTTTTCAGTGACGAAACTTCATGGGCTGAGTATACGCGACATGAGGCTAACGTCCTTCCTGATAATACTAGTGGTATAGTTAGACAACTATATATGAATGGTAATTCAAAGATTGCTCATAATGGCAATATGGTTTCTGATCCAGCTGCAGTGGGTGGAACGGGATTTCTTAGAACGGCGAACTACTACTGGTTCACTATGATGTACAAACTGGATGATCCAGGGACCATACACAAATATCTTGGTCAAGAGGTGGTAAATGGTATAAACTATGACAAGGTCAGCCTATCTTATGATGGTGCAGCTATAGGTAAGGAAGTAAATGATGAGTATATCTTATACTTCAATCCTAAGACTAAACTTGTGGACAGATTCTACTTCTCTTTGCCAGCATTGGGTGTGAACCAACCTGCAATTTTGATGGAATCTACTTATGAGAAGATAGATGGTATCTATGTGTCTACTTATAGAAAGGCATCCTTCCCAGATGACAAAGGCAATTATGCAGTGGGTCTGGAGCAGTTTACAACTAATGTCAAATTTGGAGGAAGATTTAAAGATTCACATTTGTCTGTGCAGTAAGCGCCAGGCATTACTTTAATCCTAAAATGAGAGGCAAGTCAATTTGTCTCTCATTTTTTTTTGATTCTATTTAGTCAACCATCAGAGTACTCTTTCTAACAGTTGGTTTTACTTCCCACATTTCAATAAACAATTTTAAAAGAGTCTCAGGTCACTTTCCACATATATAGGAAATCAATGTATCAGGTTGTTGGATAAAGCTCCACACTACCCCACAACAAAAAGAGATCTAACATTGGCTAAGAATATGTATGACAAAATGCTAAGTTGTTAATAATCTAGAAGGATACTTAATTGGTATTGCTCCAATATACATCATATGTTTGCACGCTTTACAGATAATCATAATAAAAATAATATATGCTTGACTCTATTAATCCTACTCAAACAACAGCTTGGAAAAAATTAGAGGACCATTATAAAGAGATTCATAAGCTTGAAATAAAAAATCTATTTAATGAGAATCCACAGAGATTTAATGAGCTATCTATTGAGTCTGGTGATGTCTTATTTGATTATTCTAAGAATAGAATAACAAAAGAAACAATCTCACATCTTATCTCATTAGCACAAGAGGTTAATCTCACAGAAGGCATTCAAGCTATGTTTTCAGGCCAAAAAATTAATGCCACGGAAAATAGAGCAGTACTACATACTGCCCTTAGACAGCAGTCAGACACCCCTATTGAGGTAGATGGGGAGAACATTATGCCTAAGGTGCGACAAGTACAGGCGCAGATGAAATCCTATTGCACATCACTACATAATGGAAAAATTACCGGCTTTAGTGGGAAGCCATTAACAGAAATAGTTAGTATTGGAATAGGGGGTTCTGATCTTGGTCCAGTGATGGTTACTGAGGCATTGAAGCCATATTGGGCCAAAGGGATAACCACACATTTTGTATCAAATGTAGATGGGTCTCACATTTCAGAAGTATTGAAACAAGTCAATGCAGAAACTACTTTATTCATCATTGCATCAAAAACCTTTACTACCCAAGAAACCATGACCAATGCACATACAGCAAAAGATTGGTTCTTATCTAATGGGGGCAGGGCAATGGATATAGAAAAACATTTCATCGCCTTGTCTACAAATATTCAAGGCGCAGCAAATTTTGGCATAAGCAAAGAAAACGTATTTGGATTTTGGAACTGGGTGGGTGGACGATATTCCTTATCAAGTGCCATAGGATTATCTATTGCACTAACGATAGGATATAATCAATTTGAATCATTACTACAGGGAATGGGTGCGATGGATGAGCATTTTAGATCAGAGCAACTAGATAAGAATATTCCTGTACTTATGGCCCTACTTGGGATATGGTATAACAACTTTTTTGGTGCAGAGTCAGAAGCCATTCTTCCTTACGATCAATACCTGCATAGATTTCCTGCTTACTTCCAACAAGGTAATATGGAAAGCAATGGTAAGTCAATAGATAGAAATGGAAATAGTATTAACTATCAAACAGGACCTATCTTATGGGGTGAGCCCGGCACAAATGGGCAACATGCCTTTTACCAACTCATACACCAAGGCACAAAACTAATTCCATGCGATTTTATTGCTACAGCCAACTCACATAATGCAATAGGTGATCATCATTCCAAATTGCTTAGTAACTTCTTTGCCCAAACAGAAGCCCTAATGAATGGCAAAGAAGAAGCCACTGTTATCAGCGAATTTAAGGCAAAAAATATCCCCGAAGAATCATATCAAAAAATAGTCCCATTTAAAATATTCGAAGGTAATCGACCAACCAATTCTATTCTCATTCGCCAGTTAACACCATATACACTCGGACAGCTAATTGCGATGTACGAGCATAAAATATTTGTTCAAGGATATATATGGAATATCTATAGCTTTGATCAGTGTGGAGTAGAATTAGGCAAGCAATTAGCTAGAAAGATACTACCAGAATTGGAAAGCGATGATCAAGTTCAAAGTCACGATAGTTCTACAAATGGATTGATTAACGCTTACAAAAAAATGAGGTCTTAAAAGATAGTCATAAGAGAATCATCTGTTTTGTGAAAATGTGGAGGTAATTAGTTTAGTTACCTCCATTTTTTTGTAAAGCTAATCCACAAACTGCCATTAAAGTCAATTTCTCATACTATATTTAGGATTCATGACAAATACTAAGAAAATGAATTTAGAAAACAAAACAGCTTTGATAACAGGAGGGACGAAAGGCATCGGTCTGGGAATTGCTGTAGCCATGTTACAGAATGGTATGAGAGTAATGATTACTGGTAGAAAAAAATCTACTGTGAATGAAGTGGTAAAAAAGCTAGATAAGAAGTACAAAGGTCGCATTATTGGTCATGCAGGAAATGTTGCCAACCTTAAAGATCAAAGAGCTGCAGTATCGGCAATAAAAAAAGAATGGAAAAAATTAGATGTTCTTATTGCAAATGCTGGCATTGGTCATTTTCACAACATAGAAGAACTTACACCCAAGCAATGGAGCGAAACCATAGATGTAAATCTTACTGGTGTATTTAACTCATGCAAAGCGAGCATCGCTTCACTCAAAAGGACAAAAGGCTATATTATTACCATAGCAAGTCTTGCTGGTGCAAATTTTTTTGAAAGAGGAACCGCTTACAATGCCAGCAAATTTGGCTTAGTCGGATTTACTCAAGCAATGATGATGGACTTACGACCTTATGATATTAAGTGCAGTACAATTATGCCTGGATCCGTATCTACCTTCTTCAATAATCGCAAACCAAGTAAGACAAAGGATGCTTGGAAAATACAACCTGAAGACATTGGTAAAATCGTTATAGATTTACTGACTATGCCAGCTCGAACGTTGCCTTCTAAGGTAGAGGTCAGACCATTCCGACCGCCATCCAGTTATAAGAAATAATTGTCTTTAATTGCCGATAGCTACATTGAAACCAAGCGACAGATAATTATTATTAGCTCTGCTAAACTTTGATT
>CAZPUF010000174.1:0-6429 GCA_964589705.1 uncultured Saprospiraceae bacterium
ATTGTAATTAGATTTTTCATGATAACTGCGTTTTGTACTTATAAGACAGGAAATCGAGAGACTACCTTTCATTCTCCCTACTACAGGAGGTATAAGCAGATATACATAGGCACTACGAATTGCTTCTCACTCCAGTTTTCTGACAAGTATATGACAGAATTTGGTATCAGTCTGTGTTAATAACTTACGACAATCAGCCCTAAGTACCCATAGCGCTAAGCTTAGACAAGACCCATTATGGCAAACTGACAACCCCATAGAGCCTTTTAAAAGAAATCTTGCTTTGAAATAAGCGATTATTGCCCAAAAAGGGCAAATTGACTAATATATATACTTCTTAGAGTCATATAGACTCATCGAGTTGTCAAATAAGGAAATTATGGTCAATACATGCTTTCTTTGCACTGTAATTACACAGCAGGCATAACCAACCTGATTTACAACCAAAGTGATAGTTATTCTAATAAAATCTATCGACCAATGGAATGTAAAGACATTCTAACGATTTGCCTTAGCAAGATTATTAATGTCAATTAAGATAAGTCACAAAGATTTAATTAGAGACTTAAGTAAGTGATCGCAAGACTGCTTCATTTATTAAATAAAGTCAATTTAATTATCAAGCGTCATTAACGAATCAGCGTTAACGACTTTTTTATAGAACAATTCTTATAATTCAAAAAAACAGCTATTATGAAACTAATAAGCCATGTCATTCTATGCCTTTTGCTCTCATCAATCTCTTTTGGTTATGCAGCACATGTAGATAATCCGGTAACGGAGAACAAAAATGAAACCAAAGAAGAAAGAGCAAGACTGGAGGTGATTCCCAACACAAATCTGGAAGTACAACTAAGTCATGATGGAACTAGCTTGGATGTTGAACTAGAAGGAAATACTGGAAAATTGGACTGGATTATTTTCAAACCTAAGGGTGAGGTAATCAGCAGAATAAAAACTGACTCCAAAATAGACAAGATCAAAATTAATACTCTGAAGAAAGGTACATATGTCTTAATGGTAAAGGACGATTACGGAAGAGTAATAGCTACAGCTTTTAATAAAGTTTAGTTAAACAAAGTTAACACCTGGAAAAAATCGATGACGAATTCGTCTGTAAGGCGATTCAATTTGTAAGAATTAAATTTTAAACGAGATGAGACAAACAATAATTATTTTATCCTTAATGTTTGCCTTTATACAGGCACAGGGACAATTACAAATAGGCGTTAAGGGATTCGTTGCAACCAACTATGGAGCAGAAACTACAGAGCAGTTTCTCAATCCAGAACCTTTGCAACTACATACGATAGCAGTAAGACAAGCAGAGATCAAAAGAGGCATTGGCCTTTCACTTTATAGAGAAACAGGTAAGTCATTTCTTATGGCAGATGTTGCTTTTGCTAGGGGTGGTAGAAACTTCGCATTACAATCAGTCAATATCAGCCAGACACCACTTGACCCAGCAGTAAATTACAGAACTGAGGAAAAAGACCTAAGATTTACAATAACTGCAGGAGTGACATACAAGAACTTTAAGTTTGGCGCTGGACCTGAGTTTTCTAGAGTAGTTAGTGAGACCGAAAACCTATCTGAAATCCAACCAGTGGAATATGTGGCACAAAACCTCAGATCAGGATTCAATTTCTTGATTGGATATAAGATCAAAAATCATATACACTTAGACCTCAAACATACCTATATGTTTCAGAACACTGGTCAAGGATATCAGTACCTCGGAATACCATTTGAGTTAGACTCTAATACGAAGTACTTAGAACTGTCTTTAGGCATATTCCTATAAGATTTAACTGATTAGATAGATGTGGCTCGCAATGTGTGATTGCGGGCCATTTTTTTATACCTATGACAAAAATGAGGGTAGTGGAACCCCTAAAGGTCATATGGTCAGACTTTTAGATTTGTCTATGACAGATTGTCTCCTTAATTATATTAAAATCATATTGGACCTTCATTTGCATCTTGTTATATCAAACAATTATATTGCAGAATGACTTATGATAACTTTACGATAAAAGCCCAGGAGGCCATCATCAAAGCTCAAGGAGCAGCTAAGGATTTAGACCAACAGCAGGTAGATACCGCCCATCTAATCTATGGAATAATTGAAGTGGACGAACCACTTTCTGAGTTTCTTTTCCAGAAGATGGATGTTGGCATTACACCACTCAGAAACAAGCTCAAGGAAAAAATCAAGAAATATCCTAAAGTAGAAGGTAGCGACAAACAATTCTTGACCAATGATGCCAATGCTTCTCTGAGCCGAGCCAAAAAGCTACTGCCAGAGTTCGGAGATGAGTTTATTTCATTAGAATTAATGTTGCTGGGGGTTCTGGGAGGGAAAGATAGCGGTGCTCAAATCTTAAAGGATATGGGAGTTACCACCAAAGGCCTCAAAGCAGCTATCAGTGAAATTAGAAAAGGACAAAAAGTAGATAGTCAAACCTCTGGTGGAGAATACAATGCCCTTAATAAATATGGCATTAACTTAAACGAGAGGGCTGAGTCGGGAAAATTAGATCCTATCATCGGACGTGATGAAGAAATAAGAAGAATCTTACACATCCTTTCCAGACGAAAGAAAAACAACCCTATTATAGTAGGAGATGCAGGCGTAGGGAAGACAGCCATCGTCGAAGGTATAGCTTGGAGAATAGTCAAACAAGATGTGCCAGAAAATTTACAATCCAAGAAGATATTCTCATTGGATATTGCGGGACTGATAGCCGGTGCTAAGTTCAAGGGAGAATTTGAAGAACGACTCAAAGCTGTTATCAAGGAGGTCAATGCATCCAATGGTGAAGTCATATTATTTGTAGACGAGATTCATACTCTGATAGGCGCAGGTGGTGGTAATGGGGCTATGGATGCGGCCAATATTCTCAAGCCCGCCCTCGCAAGAGGAGAACTTAGAACAATAGGTGCCACTACCTTAGATGAATACCAGAAGCATTTTGAAAAGGATAAGGCTTTGGTCCGTAGATTCCAAACCGTCTATGTAGATGAACCACCTGTAGAGGATTCAATTTCTATTCTTAGAGGGATACAGGACAAGTACGAAATGTATCATAAGATTGAGATACTGGATGAAGCACTCATCGCAGCCGTAGAACTATCTCACAGATATATCACAGAGCGAAAATTACCGGACAAAGCGATAGACCTTATAGATGAGGCTGCTGCAAAGATGCGGCTAGAGTTGGATTCTGTGCCTGAGCAAATAGATGAACTCGACAGAAAAGTCAGACAACTAGAGATAGAGCGGGAAGCTATCAAAAGAGAAAAGGATGACAAAAAACTCAAAGCCATTAATGAGCAGATTGCAAACGCCAAAGAAAAACTAGACAGCGTCAATGCGAAATGGAAAAATGAGAAGGAGATTGTAGATCAGATACAAGCGATTAAGAAAGATGTAGAAGAATTAGAACATCAGGCAGACTTAGCCGAAAGGGATAGTAATTTTGAATTGGTCGCTAAGATCAGATATGGTGATCTCAAGGAAAAAGAGGCCATGCTAAAGGTCGCTGAAGAGAAGCTTAATAATATAGCTGAAGATTCTCGATTTACGAATGAGGAGGTCACGGCCAATGATATAGCTGAAGTTGTGGCGAGATGGACAGGTATTCCTGTCTCTAAAATGATGCAGAGTGAGAAAGACAAGCTACTTAAGTTGGAGGAAGAGATCGGAAAGAGATTGATCGGTCAGCATGAAGCAGTAGTTGCCGTAGCAGATGCCATACGACGTAGTCGCTCAGGCTTAGCGGATCCCAATAAGCCAATCGGATCTTTCATTTTTCTTGGTCCTACTGGAGTTGGGAAGACGGAGCTGGCGAAAACACTGGCAGAGGTGCTCTTCGATGATGAGAGGGCTATTACCAGAATAGATATGTCAGAATACCAGGAAAAGCATTCTGTTTCCAGGCTCGTAGGTGCTCCTCCAGGTTATGTAGGCTATGATGAAGGTGGACAGTTGACAGAGGCAGTCAGAAGACGACCTTACTCTATCGTCTTGTTAGATGAGATAGAAAAAGCGCATCCTGACACCTTCAATATATTATTGCAAGTACTGGATGATGGTCGATTGACGGATAATAAAGGACGTGTGGCCAACTTTAAGAATACAATTATTATCATGACTTCTAATATGGGGGCAGAGACAATTTTGGAAAACTTCGAAGATTTGGAAGCTGTCGGTGATGATCATAGAGCGGATATTCTGGAGACGACTAAGTTGGAGGTCTTCGATGTGCTTAAGCAGAGGCTACGACCTGAATTTCTTAATAGGATAGATGATCAGATCATGTTTACACCGCTGACCAAAGAGGAGATTCAAAAGATTGCGGTCCTTATTCTGAAGAAAACGAAGAAGAATCTGGCCAAGTCAGAGATGGATATCGCATTTTCTGATTCGGCGATGTCCCTGATTGCGGAATTGGGGTATGATCCCCAGTTTGGAGCTCGACCACTTAAAAGAGTCATCCAGAAAGAGATTATCAATGAGTTATCCAAGCAAGTACTTTCAGGTCAGTTCTCTGCGGGGGATACAATCCATGTAGGCACAGATGCAAAGGGCTTCACTTTTACAGAAAAACCCACCAATTCAAAAAGCAAACCTAAGGTGGAGAAGAAAACAAAAAGCAAGGCCGAAAAGCTTAAAAAAGCTGCCGATGATGTCCAGTCAGCCATAGATGACATTGACAAACCAAGTGACAACTAGGCGACCTTTAGCTTCCAAATGTTAAAGTTGACGAAACGTCTAACTTTTACAGTGACCAAGACGATATTTGACGTCTAAACGATGTAAATCAAGATAGGAATTGATCAGCATTACAAAGGCCTGACAAAAGTGATCAGGTCTTTTGTATTTTATCTAGATATGATCACCTAATTTTTACTCTAGAGGTTTAGCTTGATTTATAAGATCATTATAGCTTTTTACTCCCTTCACTAAGTCCTTTCTTCGGCTTGTCTTCATCTTTGTTTCATTAGTAATATTTGATTATTTCAGATTTGGTTGCTTATCACGCTGAACTTTATCAATTTTAACATATACCTTCACGATGTTCATCAATCAAATAATTCAGTATGGAAAACACCGTATTCTTTTCTATATCACAGATTAAAATCAAGACAGCCCAATATTTATTGAAGGAAGCCGGAATAGAGTCCCATTCTATTAATAAGTTAGATTCTGCCCATGCGGGAGTATTTGGTCATATAGAATTACATGTGCCCAAGGGTGATGAAGAAGCGGCAAGGAAGATTTTGCAAGAATCTGAGATACTATAATCTGATACCAGCACTGAGCCCAAGCAATCCAATTGCACCCTGTCCAGTGGGTTCACCGTCGACCAGTACGTTCCATTCCCAACCAAATCCTACTGAGGGTGATATAAAAAAGGAAGACCCAAGAAAGGTAGTGTAGCCTAGGTTTAAGGTAGGTTGTAACACCACAATCTCTGATGTCCCATTGAATGCATCTGTTTGCCAGTCTACAGTATTCCACCAGACATCATTCTTTAACTCCAAATGTAATCCTGTAAAATCATCTCTGAGGTATCGCTGATAACCCATACTGAATCCAAATCCACTTCCTACTTCCATTTCCTGCACACCAAGATCTTGATGATCGAATATGTTAGCACCCAACCGCAATGAAAGTCTGCCATGAGTGCTAATAGAATGGTCAATCTTTACACCTGGTATAAGACCCGTTGGGTAAAGCTGAACCTGAGCTGATAAATCCGTCTGGCCCAATGCACAAGTACGCCAACAGGAAAGAAATATTACGAGTATTATAGTTGTAATACGTTTCATAAGGTTAAGATAGTCAAGATTATTATCTGGTGTGGCTTAAGCAACGATTTCTGAGTTATAGGTATTAATGAAAGTAGATGAATGAAATTATGATGAAATATTTGAAAGGGGTAGCGCTTATAGCAGCAGTATCCTTATTTGCTTTGGGATGTGGAGGAGATGAGGAATGTCAGATACTAGAATTAACGGCCAATCCTATAGAATGCGTAACAGATAGTACTTATGTTTTGGAGATAGATTTTGAGGTGGAGAATGCGGGTAATGACTTTTTTGATTTGTTTGTCCGAAATGGTGAGTTGGTAGACTTCTTTCGCTTGGATGCGTTGCCATTGCGGATAGAGGATTTTGAGTTGAGCGGTAGGGATTACGAATTTATAAGAGTGTGTGTCAATGATAATCCAGATTGCTGCAGGGAGATAGAGTTTTTGCCACCAGATTGTGAAGTAGCTGGAGCAGATTGTGAGCTAGGGGAGCTAATAGTTGGCGTAGGTGAATGTACGTCTGACAGTACATATGTATTGGAGTTGGATTTTGAAGTGGAGAATGCGGGTAATGACTTTTTTGATTTGTTTGTCCGAAATGGTGAGTTGG
>CAZPUF010000174.1:6529-6779 GCA_964589705.1 uncultured Saprospiraceae bacterium
TGAGTTGAGCGGTAGGGATTACGAATTTATAAGAGTGTGTGTCAATGATAATCCAAATTGCTGTAGGGAGATGGAGTTTCTGCCACCAGATTGCTAATCAGAAATAGTGGTGATATAAATACAAAGAGGCTGTCTCGAAGAAACAGCCTCTTTTTTGATTTTTAAATATTGTACTGGAATTACATGCCTTTTTCCATTTTCTTCATCCCCTTCTTTTTCATGTCATGTCCTTTTTTCATCATTTTTTCAG
>CAZPUF010000175.1:0-6734 GCA_964589705.1 uncultured Saprospiraceae bacterium
TGATTTTGGCACCTGCTTGATATGGGGTGTCTCTTTTACAGGTACATTTATAGGTGTGCCAGGAGATACAGTAGGAATTCAAGACCTCGCATCTGAGTGTTGGGATGTTTCTACAGCACCTATTACAGTTATCAAAGAAGATTGTAGTGAGCCTCTAATGACAGAGATTATGGGTAATAATAGTGTAGAGATCCAAAACTTTGGTACTGCACCTACAGATATTTCCAACTTATTCTTAGTATCAGAATTAAATTCAGAGATGATAGGCAACCTACCGCTTGTTTGTGGTTCGACCAATTTAATGCCAGGGGATATCGTCGTGGTTGATTTGACAGGATCATCTATAACTATAGATGGTAGTGATGGAGAAATGGCTCTATTCAGTGGAGCCAATGTAGGATCATCAGACGACATATTACATTATGTCGAATGGGCATCTACACCACATGATGGATCCCTAATAGCTGTCTTAGGTTTCATTTGGTTTAGTAATCAATTTGCTGTCAGCTTTGATGCTGATGAATCATTGAAGTATGACGGAGAAGGCTTTCTTGATACAGATTGGTCAGTAGGTACGCCAACACCATGTATGGAAAATGTTGCAGGAGAAACCCCTGAAGTATCGAGGAGATTGGATTATATCACTTATCCGAATCCGTCAATCAATGAGTTTACACTCTTTATCCCAGAACTACCTACAGGAGAGACTGCCAGATTAGAGTTGTATGATAGTTTTGGAAAAATAATTTTCAGAAAAGAAGTCAGTGCAGGCATTGAATACAATATAGATCTCACGCCTTATGGTACAGGCATGTACTATACTAAGGTTATTTCTGGATACCAAGGTGTGGTCAAGAAAATGTTGATTTTGGAATAATCGAATTTAATTATATCAAATAATAAAGCCTGCTTGGACATTTGTCTAAGCAGGCTTTTTATTTTCTCGCAAATATTAAAAGCTACCCACTAGCCAACACTACAAACAATATTTGCGCTATTAATATCTTCATCACGGAAGCTATTGGAAACATCATACTGTATCCAAATTCTGGCACTCGATTATTGCTTCTTGCTTTGGCAAAGTCCAAGATCGCAGGCTGGTTGGATACAATTCCTAGGAGTAATGAAAATGGTAGTTTCACAATCTTATATCCAATAAATAAGGCGGCACAAGCTGTCAAAATAGTAATAATCGTACCCGCCAAAATAATCCAGATACTATCTAAACTCAAGCTGGAAATAAAAGCATTCCCAGAGTTGACGCCAACGCAGGCCAATAATAAGATGAGCCCAATCTGCTGCAAAGTAATATTAGCAGAGTAGGGAAGAGTCCATACCACGGGCCCAGTACGTCGGAGTGTTCCTAATATAAGACCCATTATCAGAGGTCCACCTGCATAACCCAGACTAAACGATACACTTCCAAACCCTATCTCCAAGTTGCCAAGAATAAGACCCAATCCAATTCCCAGTCCAAATGAAAACAAATCTACTTTACTACTTTCTGTATACGAATCGCCAAAATACTCAGACAAAGCTCTTAGGTCTTTACGTTGAGCTATGAATCTGATTCTGTCCCCCAACTCCAAAACGGTATCATCCATAGCCAACATATCTATGTCACCTCTTCTAATTCGAGAAATGACGGCATTAAATTTTTTACCCAAATTCAATGAAGCCAAAGTCCTTCCTGCTAAGTCTGCATTGGATAGAAAGATTCTCCTGACATCAAAAGTACTTCTGTCAAATTCTACATTAGACGTGGCTCTTTCTCCTAACTCATTGATGACTGCAACTATATCATCTTCGGCACCAACAACCATGATCAGATCATCTTTTTCCAATACAGTGTCCCAGTTAGGTAAGCTATTTTGTCCATCTCTTATGAGTCGAGAGAAAACAACATCCCACTCATAATGGGCCATCAAATCTCTAAGTGATTGACCATTCAATTTGTCATTGGTAATTTTGATAAGTGCTGAACTGAGAAACTTATCCATAGGATATTGCTTTCTTAGTTGTTGTTTCTCTTTGTTATAATCTACTTTGAGTACTTTCTCCATGATGATAATGGCAAAAATACTGCCCAGTACCCCTATAGGATAGGACAGAGAATACCCGATAACAGCTTGATTACTAACGTCACCCGCTTCATCACCACAGCTACTATTGATATAATCAATGACACCTGCAAGAGAAGGGGTATTAGTGGTACTTCCAGAATAGATGCCAGTGATAATAGCAGGTGTGAGATCAAATAACCAGAACAGACCTACAGCAATCAATCCGGATAAAATCAACATGCTTATAAGAAACGAAAAGTCTCTAAGGCCATTATTCTTATAGGAGTCAAAAAAAGCAGGACCAGAATTTAAGCCAATAGAGTATACGAATAATACCAGTCCAAGAACAAAGATCGTGTCCGGAATCTTAAGAGCAGGATCTATAGCTCCAAAGAAAATACCTGTAAATAAAACTGCTGCTACGCCTAGGCTATTACCACCCAGCTTTATGTTACCAAGAAAGTATCCAATTGATGCCACCACAAAGAGGAGTAAGATTGGATTTTCTGTGAGTGTAGAGACTGTGTTCATAATATATAAACACAAAAATAGAAAGGAACAACCTTAAACCCTTGTAAATGAGGCAATTTCATAAAACAAAAATTTTTAATGGGATTGCTTACGGTACGAACAATATTACATTTAGAAAAGCGGACATTGAAGATGATTATTTCATTGCTGAAATGACCCTCCTTACTTTTCTCTCCTCTTTTCAATTACACTGAATGGATAATTTGCCTTTGTACACCTACTCTATCCAGAGGGTATAAGTCATTTTGTGCAAAATGAAATAGTGATTGGCTGTTTGCTTTTGTCAACCGACGATTTTTGTAATAATGCAATATATTATTGACTGGAATGCTTAGTTTTAATTTAAAGCAATAGTTTATAGACTTATGTTAGAAGCGATCACCCAGTATTTTCATGATATACCTTCACTGCATAGGACACTTATATTAGTTGGTGGCTTAACTATATTTTCACTGATAGAGAGTGCAGTTCCGCTGATGTCCTTGGACTATAGCCGATGGAAACATGCCAAGGTCAATATCTTTTTTACCCTGACGACTATTGTGGTTAATTTCTTCCTGGCTTTTGCCTTGGTCTGGACAAGTGACATAGTTGTGGCCAATGAGATAGGATTATTGCAGATGGTATCTATGCCCCTCTGGGCCCAAATTGTAGTTGGTCTGATGTTAATGGATCTTATAGGTGCCTATACTGCACATTGGGTGGAGCATCATGTAGTTTGGATGTGGAAGTTTCATGTGGTTCATCATACAGATCAGAATGTAGATGTCACTACTGCTAATCGCCACCACCCAGGAGAAAGCGTAATCAGATTTGTATTTACTATTTTGGCTACAGCAATTGTAGGAGCCCCTATGTGGCTGGTATTCTTTTATCAGAGCATGTCAGTCGTACTCAGCCAATTTAATCATGCCAATATTATATTACCTCAGTGGCTGGATAGGTGGCTGGTCTTTATTATCTGTACACCGAATATGCATCATGTTCATCACCATTATCGCATGCCATACTCGGACACCAATTATGGCAATATCTTCTCCCTCTGGGATCGCATTTTTGGTACATATACTCAAGTGGAGAATAGTAAGTTAGTGTATGGCGTGGATACGCATATGAGCCCTAATGAGACCAGTGATATTGTTGGAATTTTGAAAATTCCAATAATACCATACAAGGGTAGGATAGACTATACTGATGATGAGGTGCTTTAGGTTCTAAGTATGTAACCATTTGCCATAGAATGACCTGATCTTCTCTGGTTGGACTTTCCTTAGATATTTGATAAAAGCTATCATATTGACAAGATTGACTCTTAGGTAGGAGTTGTGGTTGTACTTTCTTGCAGATACAGTTGCTCTTTCGCTAAGCAATTTATATGGCATCTTTAATTTCTTAACCTTGTGGAAGAGGTTGAAATCTTCCATGATTGTATGCTTTGTACAATAACCACCCACCTTGTCAAAAGTGTCCTTTGTCATAAAGTGGCATTGATCTCCTCCTCCGCAAAATATACCATCAAACTTGGTAAAAAAGGCGTTGGTATTGAGATGCCATCTCTTTTTGTCAAACCAATAGGCAAATAAGCCAAAGGCATGCCCATCTTGCAGTGTGCTCTGGATACTTTCGTAGAACCCTTGTGGAGGTATGACATCAGCATGGAGAAACATATAGGCATCTGAAGGATACTTTTGAGCACCCTCATTCATTTGTGCCGCCCGCTGAGAATGCATGGACTTGACATAGTGCACATTGTACTTTTCACAAACAGACAGAGTATCATCTTTAGAGCGGTTGGCATCCACTACCACAATTTTAACAGAACTTTTATGCACTTCTGACTGTAAATACGGGAGAATCTTTGTTAGGTTGTCAGATTCGTTAAGCGCCGGTATGATGATAGTTAGTTTCACAATAAGATAATAAAGGTATGAATATAATTTTTCGTATGCCCTTGATAGCAATAACAGTTTTACTGTCAGTCTTTTTGCATGGTCAAGAGGCAAATGTTGAGCAGGAAATGGATTACATGGCCCTTTCCATTGAATTTATGGAAGCGCTGAAGGTCAAAAGTAATACTGATGAATTCGCTAAGATATTTGCCGACTCTACCATAGAGGGTCTTGAGCAGCAAATTAATACCGATGAGAAAAAATTAGCTTTTTGGATTAATATCTACAATGCTTATATCATACATACATTGGACAAAAATCCGGAGCTGTATGAGAATAGAAGAACCTTCTTTAATAAGTCCAGAATAGAAATCGCTGGTATGACTATAGCTTTCTCTGATATAGAGCACGGGATTCTGAGAAGAGGACAAAAGTTAGTCGGATTAGGTTTGATTCCTACCTTATTTCCACCAAAGTACCAAAAGAGACTGCGGCCGAATATAAGGGATTACAGAATACACTTTGGTCTCAACTGTGGTGCAAAGAGCTGCCCACCAGTTGCTATTTTTCATCCTGATACTGTAATGGATCAGTTGTGTACCTTACAGATGAATTATTTGAAACAGAAGACAAGCTATGATGCCAACTCTAATACTGTGACGACCACGCCATTGGCTTCATGGTTTAGAGGTGATTTTGGAGGTAAGAAAGGAGTAAAAAACTTGCTGTATGAGGCGGGCTTAATTCCTTCTTCAAAGGTGAATCTTAAGTTTGGCGATTACGACTGGACGTTGGATCTGAATATGTTTGTTGATATTTAGAAAGCTTCATTGGTGGTGATATAGAAATTGAGCTCTCCATTGCCAGATCCTATATCCAATCTCACTCGCGTTCTTTCTTCTTCATTGAGTTCAAATCTGAATCCTACGCCATAACTAAATCGTAATCCGGCCTCACCAATATTGGTCCACTCTCCTCCATACAAGAGATTGGGAGATACAAATCCTACGCCACTAAATCTGCCCTTGATCGGGTATCTTATTTCAGCTTGAGTAGTTATTAGATTGTAATCCAAAAATCGTCGATCACTAAATCCCCGTGCTCGTAACGGTGAAGATATATATGGAAGATCAAAGAATGGGGTTTCTTGCGAGGCATGAGATGATATCAGATTCAAAGCCAATACCCAGTCTTTTTTAATCGAAAAATAAGTCCTGATATCCAGATTAAATTTCTGATAATTAAATGGCGTGATACCTCCTGGAAATGCTCTCTCAAAAATGGCTTCTATATATGTGCCTTTCTCTGGAGCAAATAGATTGTCTCTTGTGTCATAAGCTGCCAGTGCCAATAAGTTGAGTTTAGTACCACCACTAGTACCTACTGGCCGCAGACGATCAAGTAGTCCATCAGGTTCTATTCTGGCGATATTATACTGATCAAATTTGAATCCACCGCCAACATAAAAAATTCTGTCCCAGGTATAAGCATAAGTGAAGTCTGCCCTTGGAAAATTGACATTGTAGGTTTCCAGATCTTCAAAGAGTGAATTATTGCCTATGCCAAAATAATTATAGAAAAATCTGTAATAACCCAGTTCTCCCTTTAATCGGACATGATGATTCTTAAGGTATATTTCATAAGGTAAGAATATCAGCAATTGCCGTCTCAGTGTATAGACTGCACTGTATATAAACTGTGAAGGTCTCAGCTTAGGATCAGAACTGGAATTTCTAAAGGTTGTAATGCCAGTACCTCCTAGTCCCAGACTTGTTTCAGGAAGGAAAAAAGCGATTGGTATAATTGTGTTGGTAAAACTAACCGAATCAGTTTTTTGCCCATACGTATTTGAAGTGGCCGTCAAACAAAAAAGGATGCTCAGAAAAGTGATGACTTGTTTCATTCTAAAGCTACAATTCTTGTGATACAAGTGCATAAAAAGAAGTTGATTTAGCTAATTGATATCCCATTCTAATGATTAAATACACCTGTCCTAGAATAATGACAATCAACAAATAATTAACTATGTAAGGTTTTAATAAGAAATAAATAAAGGAAATAAATAGCAATGCACCTGCATAGAGTAAGGTCAGATTAATTGTTTTGAATTTCATTGTTTGACTCAATGCGATAGAACTATGTTTGACTATAGAATTATGGTTGCTTAGGACTATGAGAGCTTTCATTACTTCTCTGAATGTGCTGAGCAACAATCCAATGACCATAATGAAAAATAGTGCTATATATATTC
>CAZPUF010000176.1:0-6677 GCA_964589705.1 uncultured Saprospiraceae bacterium
TGATAACCGCCTTTACCATGTTTTTCTTTTAACTGGTCTGGTGATAAAAGAAGGAGGTCATTCGTGTTAATTTCATTTAGAACAATAGCCTCACTAAAATTGTAATCTGAAGAAATACCTGGAATAGAGACAGTGTCTACAGGATTATTTTCGCCAAAGCTATACCTGTAAGTGCCTTGAAGCTTTACTAAACTATCTAAGATTTCTCTGTTACGAATGGGGTCTTGTGAATTCTCTTGTGTGACAATTCTAATCAGTTCCAGCTGGTTTTCTTTATTTAAAACGGACGCTGGTATGGATTTGCTATTGTCATCAAATAATGATTGTCTGAAAATTGTATCATTTAAGACGGGATAAGTAATAGACAAAGAATCAAATTTCTGCTTCATCTTGTTTTCCCAGATATTCTCCAGACTCTCTTCCTTAAATTCATTGACCCCTTCAATAGCTTTATTCATATGAATGACCACTAATGTAAAAAGCAAAAACAGTACAACAAGAAATATTCTTAATGGATTGTAATAGTTATGCCTTCTGCCTGCGACGTATTCAGATGATAATTTTCCTGGGACCCAGATATTTTTAAGCGTACTCCATATCTTATTCTCAATATTAAATAAATTGGAAAAGAAATCTTTGACAATACTTTTGAAGCTCAGCTTAGAATATGTCGTCTTCTGTCCACAAGCACTACAATACTTGTCTGAAGACGAAAAAGGAGTTGCACAGTTGAGACATTTATTCATTACCTTACTAAAGATAATAATCTAAGTCTATTTCATAACATGAATCCTTTACATATTATTCCAGACGAGCATAAGGAGATCCTCACTTCCGAAAGATGCCACATACTTGAATTACTTAATACCGCTGACGATCGATCACAGTCTATAGCTAGGGCCAGAGTACAGTCTGGTGTTACTACCACTTGGCATAGTCTTCACGGCACTTCTGAGTGTTACTACATATTGTCTGGTGAAGGCGTTGCAGAATTGGACGAAGGAAAGAAATATAAGATGACTCCTCATACCCTACTTCGCATTCCTCCACATACACCACAGCGTATTACTAATACAGGAAAAGAGGACTTGGTTTTTCTTTGCTTTTGTACGCCAACTTTCTCTGCAGAGATTTATGAGGAGTTGGAGTAAGTGTCTATTTGATAATAGTGATGTCTCCACTAAAAACGTCCATGACGCCATCTAGAAAGGTGATCTCTGCCAACCAGGTATAGGTACCAGCATCTACTAACTGCTGATTATATCGTCCATCCCAACCACTCTGATCAGCATTTGGGTTCATGTTTTCTTGAGAAAAAACCACATTGCCCCATCTGTCATAGATGGCCAGAGTAATAGAAAGCACTTCCTTCCCTCCTAAGATAGAAAATCGATTATCAGGCTGAGCGGTTCGAGGATTGAAAACATTGGGTGCATAGAATGCTCGACGTTTTTCTACACTTATATTTATCCTCAAACTATCTGTACAATCATCTGAAGAGGTCACGAACAAAACATTAGTCCCATTGTCTGTTGGATTGGCCATCGGCTCAAGGCAATCATCGCAACTGAGATAACTACTGTCCAACCATCTAATATCAGTAAGGTCCACATTATTGGTTTGGGCAATAATCTGGAAGGCACAACCCAACTGGGTCTCATATATATCCACTCCAGAGAGCTCAGGAATCTGTGGTGCCTCTAACTCTCCCTGTATATCGATTGTACATCCATTAGAATCTAGGATGGTCAATGTGTATGGCCCAGCAGGCAAATTACTGTAATTGAGATTATCAATAAATCCATTGTTATTAAGGGCATTTTGATATGGTCCTACTCCACCCTCCAACTCTCTAATGATCACCTCGCCAGTCTCTAGGCCATCACAATTGGGGTCTTGGAAGACAACATCACCGTCTAGTACATCCGGATTAGTCAAAGTAATCCGCTGTGTGTGCTCACAACCTAAGGCATCAGTCAAGGTGACTTCGTAATCTCCTGCCAGAAGATCATTTACGCGTGAAGTCGTCTGGCCTTCTGGCCACAAGTAATCATAGGGTGCAATCCCTCCAGTCACTTCTAAGGTGATAGCCCCATCTGCACTATCATTACATGACGTATTAAATCCATTGAATTGAGAAACTGCCGACTCTACTTCAATCAAATCTGGTTCCTTTATTTCTAAAAGTATCACATCCGAATTGCCAAACTCATCACTGATTTCTATAGCCACATTTCCTAGAGGAAGATTGGTGATGGTCTCCTCTATTAAGATATCAGACAATTGACCTGACCCATTCAAGCCTCTCTGTAAATGCTGCCAGGTATAGGTAAATGGTGGTGTGCCATTGATGACTTGAAAAGTCGCTTCACCATCACTGCCTCTAAAGCAAGTTGTCAGTCTAGTGTCGAAACCAGACTGTATGTCACATATTATTACCCGTAAGTCAAGATTAACTAGACTATCACACATCCTTTCGCTCTGCAATGTTTGAGTAAATGACCCCTCAGTTGTATAAGGTGTATTCCCTATAAATACGGTATCTCCTTCGCAGATATTAAGAGATACATTGTTTACCGCTTGAGGTAGTTCAATCAATGAAAGCACAATCACACTATCACATCCTATCGCCGACGTTGCTGTAACTGTAAATTCACCACTATCACATATTTGCATACCAGCAATATCATAGCACTCCTCTTCACAGAAAAAATCAGTAACGCTTGTAATTGGAATTGTAATTACTTCCACTTCTCTGCAAGAAGGCGTCGCTTCGTCACAAGCATTTTTGGCTTGAGCACATAATTCATACACAGCAGGTTGGTCTATATTGACGGTTATGCTCGGTTGATTGGTTGTCTCTAGAAATACGCCATCAAGCGTCCAATCAAACAAAACAGAACCTTCCTCCGCCTCAAACGAAAACATATGATCCATAGAATTACAGATAATATTATCCCCCTCTATATTTGGTGTCACTGTCAAGGGAGAAACTTCTGTAGATCCACTGAGCACTTCAAAAGTCCAATCACAATTATCTGCCCTATTTCCATCTAAGGCCAAATAGTAAAATTGACCAACTACCAATGGGACTATGTTCTCAAACTCCGCGGATGACCCTTCTGGCACCGCTTCTCTAGCGCCTCTACAATTAGATATCAAGGTGAAGTTCTCACAGTCCAAACTCTCGTATAGCCCTAATTCTAATCCACTTCCTAGCTGACAATTAGAAACTGACATACGTACTGTGAGGTTAGTAGATGCCGCCTGAAAAGCTATCCACTGTCCATTATGCACCTGCATGGTGCAAAAGTCTGGAGGTAAGACACCTTGCACATCGCTTTCATGGCGCCCAGTAAAACCATCTATATCACATATAACACAAGCCTCTATGCAAGTTGGTGTCATCTCTGGATTAGCCATATCACAAGGAGAAGGCTGGGCTATTCCTGTCATGACAACAAGCATTGCTAGTAGTCCTGTATATAAGTACTTTAAATATCGGCTCAACATCTAAGGCTATTTTCCATTGTTTGAGTTAAGCGTGTTGGTGTCTTCTAGATTAACAAATAAGAACATAGGACTGTAAAATAGTCTGTTGGTTTAACAGAATTAAATATTTGCAGCGGAATTGTCTTGCAATAAGATTAAAATAATGAAAGTCAAATAGCTTAACAATAACCAACCGCCTCTTAAATAACTATCTTGGCCTTCACATTTTTAAAATTAGTGCTCCATGGAAAATTCCAGTCGTCTTTCGTTTCTTATCGTTTTCTTATTCGGCCTCGTTGTTATGTCTTATGGTCAACATAGAGTATTGCCTACTGATACCACGGTTATGACAAAACATAGTGCTACTATAAATGGCGCTGTAGTCAATTATACAACACATTGTGGGACTATGCCTGTATGGAACGACAAGGGTGCACCTGTGGCCAGCCTATTTTATACCTATTACCAGAGAACAAACGGCAATGGAGAAGAACGACCTCTTATTATCTCATTCAATGGAGGGCCTGGTTCTGCCTCAGTATGGATGCATGTGGCATATACTGGGCCTAAAGTATTGAAGATTGACGAGGAAGGATATCCTGTGCAACCTTATGGTATACAAGACAACCCCTATTCGGTCCTTGATGTAGCAGATATTGTCTTCGTTAATCCTGTCAATACCGGTTACTCCAGACCGATAATGAAAGAAGGCATGGATGTAGACAAGAAAATGTTCTTTGGCATCAATGCGGATATAAAGTATCTCGCAGAGTGGGTCAATACCTTTGTGACCAGATACAATAGATGGCTATCGCCAAAATATCTCATAGGAGAAAGCTATGGAGGGACACGAGTAATGGGCTTATCTCTAGAGCTTCAAGATAAGCAGTGGATGTATCTCAACGGCGTCATATTGGTCTCTCCTGCGGATTACAAATCATATGGCGCTGACAATGCCTTGTCTTCTGCACTCAATATTCCATATATGACGGCTGCCGCCTGGCACCACAAAGTGCTCCCTTCGGATATGCAATCCAAGGACCTCCTTGATGTATTGCCAGAGGTAGAGGCCTTTGCTGTCGATGAACTGATGCCTGCCTTGGCCAAAGGAGGTTTTATTTCTGAAGAAGAAAAAATGAGATGCGCTGAAAAGATGGCCAGATATACAACCATAGATAAAGACAAAATATTACAGCATAATTTAGATGTACCTACAAGCTATTTTTGGAAAGAACTACTGAGGGATGAATCAGGTCTGACTATCGGCAGACTAGATTCCAGATACTTAGGTTTGGACAAAAAAGAAGCTGGCCAACGGCCTGAGTATAATGCAGAATTAAAGTCTTGGTTGCATTCATTTACACCAGCTATTAATTATTATATCAGAGAGCATCTTTACTTCAAGACAGACATTAAATATAATATGTTTGGACCTGTCCACCCATGGGATAGGACCAACGATAATACACGTGCAAATCTTGGCCGTGCCATGAATCAAAATCCTTATCTCAATGTACTGGTCCAGTCAGGTTATTATGATGGCGCTACCACGTACTTTAATGCCAAGTACACCATGTGGCAAATAGATCCTAGTGGAAAGATGAAGGATCGTTTTTTCTTCGAAGGATACAGAAGTGGCCATATGATGTATCTGAGAAGAAAAGACTTGGAAAAAGCCAACAATGATTTGAGAGATTTTATTCTAAAGACTCAGGCAGGAGATAAGTCGGCAAAGTATTAAACGAGTACAAACTAAGACAGTTTATCTAATCCCAATTTCAAATCTGCCATCAAATCATCTGGGTCTTCTAACCCTACAGATATACGTATCAGTCCAGCTACTATACCCATAGCTTTGAATTTCTCTGGCGGTAATTCTTTGAGATAGCTAATAGCGGGCGCATATACCAAACTGTCGTGCCCTCCCCAGCTTACTCCCAACTTGAAAAATTTTAGATCATTGACAAAGTTTTTGATACTTGATATATCTTCTGTATTTAATTCGAAACTCAATAGTCCGCTATTGCCTGTCATCTGTTTTTTACCTAATGCATACTGTTCGAAACTTTCTAGCCCAGGATAATACACTTTGCTGACCATGGGATGGCTTTCAAGAAACTGAGCAACTGCCAGAGTATGACGCTGTATCGCTTTCATTCGGATAGAAAGCGTTCTCAGACTTCGTAGTACCAACCAGCCTTCAAAAGGGGCCATCTTTGCACCAAGCAACTCGTGTTCTTTATTGAGTATAGCATCTGTGGTCTTCCGATCACTGACCACAACTCCCGCTACAATATCGCTATGACCTGCCAGATACTTAGACACAGAATGGACCTCGATATCTATGCCCATCGTAAGTGGTTTTTGGAATATAGGTGAAGCCCAGGTATTGTCTATAATGGTCTTGATGTTATGCTTCTTAGCTAAGGCAGCAATAGCACGTATATCCTGAAGTGACATGGTGAGTGAGGCTGGACTCTCTAAGTAAATTAAAGTGGTATTGTCTTGTATGGCTTCTTCAAAAGCGGAGACCGTTCGTCCATCCACAAAAGTTGCAGTGACATTAAACTTTGGTACAAGATAGGTGCTGATAAAAGTGGTTGCTGGACCATATATATCCTTTAAAGTAATCATGTGGTCCCCTGCCTTGACACAATGCAGAATAGCACTTGTTATGGCTGCCATACCCGAAGCGCATAGCTTGGCCTTTTCTCCCCGGCAAAGGGCCGCAATTTTCTTCTCGGCTACTTCGACTGTAGGGTTCATCAGACGTGTATAAATATGTGCAGAATTCTTATGGTCAAAAGCCCTATCTATGTCATCCCAACTATCAAATGTGAAAAGTGAATTCTGATAAATTGGTGGAACTACAGATCCATGCTGATCCTTGTATTCATCATAATTGAGTATAGTGCCATCTTTGAGTTTGGACATAGAGCCTTATTTGTAATGAACATACAAAAAAATAATTGTAAACTTTGGCTACCACTTGCTGCAGACTGATATCGGATTTATTGTAAGTGAGAACTTCTCTTTTAACGCAACCCAATTGTTTTTTGAAGAAAGTATACGTGGCATAGATTCTTACCAGTTAGGTGCATCAAGTCATCTGCTCACCCCTATATAGAATTCACTCTAGATTTAGATAGTGTCAGGTACTTGTCATAATTCTAAGCCATATCCCT
>CAZPUF010000177.1:0-4226 GCA_964589705.1 uncultured Saprospiraceae bacterium
TTATTACCATCAGTATCATCGCAGTCGGTATTGTCTAAGACATAGCCGCTCGGCAAAGAACAAGCGACCATAGAATTATTGATGTCTCCAAATCCATCACCATCATTATCTGCATAATAGGTAGTACCCACTCCTTCATCGATCAGACCATCGCAATCATTATCCTGTCCATCACATACTTCTGTATTTCCGGGATAGTTATTAGCATCGTTGTCATCACAATCAGCGTTATTGTTGACATATCCAGTTGGAGCAGTGCAAGCGACCATAGAATTATTGATATCCCCAAATCCGTCACCATCAGTATCTGCATAATAAGTAGTGCTCACTCCTTCGTCTACTTGCCCATCGCAATCATTATCTAAGCCATCACAAATTTCTGTATTACCCGGAAAAATATTAGGATTTGTATCATCACAATCCCCTCCAGCGATTACCATTCCTGGTCCATCCCAGCCTCCTGCATCTAAGGCACATTCTATATATTGATCATTGTCATTATCGATTTCTGTAACCGACAAGGAGGTACCGCAGTTATTGACTTGACCGTCGCATAATTCTATTGCTCCAGGAAATACTGTACTATCACTATCATCACAATCCGTATTATTGGCAACATATCCTGATGGCTGAGATGTTGCTGTCATTGAATTATTACTATCTCCAAATCCATCACCATCACTGTCCAAGTACCAAGTGGATGATGACCCACCACCAGTCACATCAATTGTTATTGAATTAGCACTCAGAAGCATACAAGTACCAGAGCTGATTAGGCTGGATATCGTTTGCCCTATGAAGGTTGACGGATCAACATCTGGAGAAACACCATCATCTTCATAGCTGATGCCATATATGTCATATTGCCCAGCAGCCAATCCAGTGAATACACCAGTTGCATTTTGCATGTCGATAATTTCGGTTGATTGATCAACGGCTATATAGGTATAGCTATATCCAGAAGGAGAAGATGATATACCTATTTCTCCTGCTCCACTAAAACTAACCGTTTCTGAAGTGCCAAAAATATTGGTTACAACCAACTCATAAGTATTGCCTGCTGTAAGGGTCTCAGTGATAGGTGCACTATTGATGCCAGTGCCACCTCCAGAAATATAGAATGTAGCATTTAAAAAGTTAGTACATGCCGTAGCTGAATTATGGACACCATCGTAAAGTGAAAAGGCAACAAAAGCTGGATCTTGATTGAAAGTATAATCCCCAGTTGCACTTACTGTAAAATTGAATACCTCATAATTTGTGTTTGATCTAACAGCACAATTGCTTGAGTTGACATTAGCTCTATGTCCTACATTTCCAAAACTACCGAAAGTAGTAGCGAGGTATTCATCTTCCGAATAATATTCAGTGACACTAAGGTTGATTGGTTGCCCTGCAGTAAAATTGACCGACCCCGAATTGACAAAGAAGTTCAAAGGAGGTGCACAAGGAGAGTCTAAATTTATATTCGCATTATTGATATCGTTAATCGTATTACCAGTACACACGACTTTGACTCTTCCTTCAGCTGTACTAGGTATTGAAGGAATGACAAAAGTCTCTGTTCCATCATTACTTGTATTAGCGACAAGGGTATAAGGGAAAGAACCTCCACCATCAAATGAAAATAGAATATCTACATTAGCGCATCCACTAGCACCACTGCTACCATTAATGTCCCAAGATACAGTAGCCATATTACTGCCGTTGGCTGTCCAAGTCTCAGGTGTATTTTGTGTCGTGATATGTAAGGAACAACTGCCTAAGCATGAAGCTCCTGCAGCATGGTTATTGGTGGCAGTAATCGAGGTACCTGACCAGGTTGTTGTATTGTTAATACTTGCACTCATGATAAAGCCAGTTCCTGAATCGTGATTGCAATTAAAATTGTGTCCTATCTCATGAGAAGTGAGCACTCTCAGTTGCCAACCACTATCTGCAATATTTTGAAGCAAATGATATCTACTGTTAGTGCAAACAGCACCGATGTAGGCAATCCCAATAGGCGTACCGCTAAAGTCCCTACCAGACCACAATTGTCCTAAATCATGAACATTAGAAAAATTGCCTGCCTGCGCCCAAGTCCTGAAGGAATTGAGTACCGTACTAATATTTAATGAAGCACTCCATGGGTCACAAGTATCACAAGAAGAAATAAAATTCTCTGTGATTTTAAATCTAATTTCATCCATGAAAGGATCATCGAAGTCTGTATCTACTTGATTCATTACACCTAAGGTCATGGCGATGACGCCTTGTGGATTTGAACCATTTTGCGTGTAGTACAAATAGTCGGAAGCTACAGACAATTCCAAATCAACACAGCCCATTGATGATCTCTGAGTTTGACTTTGCTCTATGTTTTCTATTTTGCCTTCAACCATCTCTACTCCACATTCATGTCCATTCTCCTTAATGCCAGATACATCATATAAGACAAAAGATCTGTCTTCTTCTACCAGATTTAGCCTCCTGGATGGCTCTATAAAATAGGTCGTCTGCCCATCATTGATAGATCCAAAAATAAAATCTTCTGAAATGGTTAGAGCAACGTATGATTGAGGTATACCAGACACATAACCTCTGAAGACTATGTTAGTATTTACAGGTACCTCTGTTCTACCATTCTCATCATGGAGAATGGCTTTGTAGTTACTAGTCACTAAATCATAGGCATACAGATCTAGATCAAAACCAGCTAGGTTAATATCGTACACACCATTTCCATCAAAATCTTGTAGCGCATCGTAGATGAGATCAAAATCCTGATTGAAAGTGATATACGAATCAAACTTTGCATCAAGTAAAGATTCTTGAGCTTTAAGCTGCGCTACAGCAAAGATACTTATAAACAGGAATGTATATGGTGTTAAAATCTTAGCTATCATTATCACACAGGTTTCTGTTTTCTGAGATCGAACCCCAAATTACTCTAAGAATGATAATTTTCTTTAAGGGTTTCTACCCAGAAAACGTCCTGAGGAATGAATTGGCTGACAAATAGGCCAGTTTTAAGATTTTAAATGGCTAATCAGGCTAATTATAATCTACTACATCACTTAATAACGACTATGTCAAGTGTTACCTCTTTCTTCATATCATTGACAACTAGCCTGTATGTACCTTTATTTAAAGACTTTGAAGCAGTCTGTAAGAATTCAGAAATATCACTTACCTTAAGATATCCCCCCATCTGTTCGATATCATTGATGGAGATTATTGTTGCATTAATATTGTCATCAGCATTGAATGACTCAGCTATACCTTCTTCAGTATCGTCAAATCCATTCTTACTGATTGTACCTGCTTGTGCCGAAGAACATGATTCTATTCTTGCCTCAAAGTCAGTACCTTGTATGACTTCAAATCCAGCTTGTAAGTCTATGAACTCACCAGCCGTAAATAGAATGTTAGAAGCGCTACTAACAGTAGCAGAGGATATAATTCCTACCTGTGCATGATAAGATGATTGAGTGATATGATTAATCACTAATATAGCACCATCACAAGTCGAATTGCTTCCACAGCCTTCATCCGATTGCCCATTGCAGTTGTTGTCTATCCCGTCACCACAGATTTCTGTATTTCCAGGATATACATTAGCGTCATTGTCATCACAATCTGAGTTATTGCTTACATACCCAGAAGGGGTAGAACATGCTTGCAGACTGGACGAAGGATCTCCGAATCCATCACCATCATTATCTTGGTAAAAAGTATTGGTGACATTTTCATCCACTTGCCCATCGCAATCATTATCTTTTCCATCACAGATTTCTATGTTGCCAGGAAAGTTATTTGCATCATTATCATCACAGTCAGCACTGTTAGTTACGTATCCACCAGGTGGAGTGCAATCCACAATACTACTATTGCTGTCTCCATAACCATCCCCGTCATTGTCTAAAAAGAAGGTAGAGTTGCCCGTCTCGTCTACTTGCCCATCACAGTCATTATCTATACCATCACAAACTTCAGTATTGCCAGGAAAGGCATTGGCATTGTTGTCATCACAATCACTACTGTTGCTTACGTAGCCAGATGGAGTAGAGCAAGCTTGGGTGCTTGAAGCTGGGTTTCCATAACCATCACCATCAGCATCTGCATAGTATGTATTCGTTACGTTTTCGTCTATCTGCCCATTACAGTCATTATCTATACCATCACAAATTTCAGTATTGCCAGGAAAGGCATTGGCATTGTTGTCATCACAATCACTACTGTTG
>CAZPUF010000177.1:4326-6647 GCA_964589705.1 uncultured Saprospiraceae bacterium
TTACGTAGCCAGATGGAGTAGAGCAAGCTTGGGTGCTTGAAGCTGGGTTTCCATATCCATCGCCATCAGCATCTGCAAAGTATGTATTCGTTGCGTTTTCGTCTATCTGCCCATCGCAGTCATTATCTATACCGTCACAGGATTCATTATTACCAGGAAAAGCATTGGCGTTATTGTCATTACAATCAGAGCTGTCGCTAACGTAACCGGAAGGTTGAGTGGTAGCTGTTGTCGTATTGTTTGGATCTCCATACGCATCTCCATCTAAATCTCTGTACCACGTCATAGAACTACCAGTTGTACAAGAGCCATCATCTATAGTAGCATTTGGATTATGATTATTTGCGGTAGGGTCGGTACATCCTAGTACCTGCGCTACAGGAAAGTATAATCCATAATCTTCAACCTGTCCTGTGCTTGGTGAATCGCATCCATCTGCACCGATATTGACTGTAGATACAATGATTCTTAACCTTAGGATAGTTTGCTCTATTGGTGAAGAAGGGGTGGAAAATGTCAAACCTAGATTTCCATTTCCAGAAAATGAATACATGTTAGACGCTTCATCAGTGTCATTGAAATCTCCATCGTTATTGTAATCTACAAAATATCTGAGCCTAGATACATTTTCAACACCTACTACCAAATCATAATCAGTATCCGTTTCTACAGAAGCCACATAATCGCATGAGAAATCGTCATATAATCCTGTTGTAGTTGTGCTGTTATTTAAATTATTGAGGGACACCAGATTGATACCTCCATTACCTCCATTGCCACCGGATGGAGTACAAGAATTCGTAGGTGCAGATTCTATGTCTACATAACCAAAAAATGTGTCAGATCCAGCCGAATTGGTTGATGTTAATTTCACCGCATATAATCCAGGGGTATTGTAGATTACTGATGGCTTCTCCTCAGTTGATGTCGAAGGAGATCCTCCAAAGAACTCCCATGTTCTTGTCGCCCCATATTGAGATTGATCTTCAAAGGCAATAGTACTACCTGAGCATACTGCAATAGACTCTTGAAAAAAGTTTGCTACTGGCGCACCTGCAGTAGAGCAATTATCTAAGTAGGATTGACTATTCAATCTGTTATTCATAGCTGTACGGGAGACTGAAGACCAATTACCTGTTACAGTTACTGATGGTGCCATTATATAATTAGAACCACTGGCGTCATGATTAGCACTAAAGTTATGACCTATCTCATGAGTCACCATAGCTGCTATAGTTGGTGCTGATGAGGTATAGTCTTCCAAGAGATTGTGCCAACCCGGCGTATAGGCCAGACCAACAACACCTCCGTTGCCATTGAATTGTATGTTTCTATCAGTCCACAGAGAAGCAATGTGATAATCCACCCCAAAGCCTCCTGTGCCTCCTCCTGTATCACCTCCACCTGCAAAACCTGGACCCTGAGCCCAATCTCTAAATCTGGAAAGTAAAACCCCGGCATCTGTGCTTGAAGTATTAGGTTCAAGTGGATTTTGCGCTGAACTAGTTGGTAAATAATGCGCAATCACCTCAAATTCGAAATTCTTATCAAATTCTGATCTATAATGGGTTTGTACATTATTGAGTACACCTAGATTGTGGTTAGTTGCTCCCGTTACATTACCATACTTTGTGATCATGTCATCTGTATTGGCAATGGCCATCTCCATAAGTTTACACTCTGTTATGGATCTTAGACTAGCGTATTCTTTAATTTTTTCATCAGATTCAGTTACGCCGCATACGTGCTCTTTATCTTCTATGACTTGAGATACATTGTATACGATATATTGGTCTCTTGGTGCTTCCTTTATAAGATACCATAATGGTTCTATAAATAATTGCTCTCCTCCGACATATACAAATCCATAGATAAAATTGTCATTGATCGTCAAACTGACTTGACCGCCTTGAGATGCACTTCCACCTAAGAATATCGGCATTGACACCTCACTCTTGTAACTGACCAGTAAGTTGTCATTATAGGTAGAGAGATTAATATTTCTCTTTCCAAGTTGAATTTTGAGCTGACCTTTTAGGTTTTGAGAGAGCGCTTCTCTATTGATATCCATCTGATAGATATCATAAGACCTTAACATATTATCCAGTTTGGATTCGTATGGGGACTTTGTAGAAATAGGTGTTCCAACCAGTTGAGATTGGGCCACAGTTGAACAAGAAAAACAAATCGCTAGTGTATATACGACAAACCTAAAAATATCAGTCATTGGGTTGGAATTAAAATATCGATTACAAATACAGACTAGCCTTTATTGGCTAGCTGTCCACAAGCTGCATCGATATCCTTACCCCGACTCTTTC
>CAZPUF010000178.1:0-6545 GCA_964589705.1 uncultured Saprospiraceae bacterium
TCCTTGAAGTCTACATTAATATATCCAGCTACAGTAATAATCTCCGCAATTCCTCTTGCAGCTGTAGCAAGAATATCATCTGCCTTTCCAAAGGCTTTAGTAATAGTTAGGTCTCCATACAGCTCCTTCACTCTATCATTAGATATGACCAATAATGAGTCAACGTTCTTTTTAAGTTCTTCTAGTCCAAGCATGGCTTGGTTCTTCCTTCTAAGACCTTCGAATTTAAATGGAAGCGTCACTATAGCAACAGTCAGAATATCCATTTCCTTAGCAGCTTTGGCAATAATGGGAGCCGCTCCGGTACCAGTACCCCCACCCATACCGGCGGTGATAAATAGCATTTTTGTATCATTCTCCAGAAACTTCCTTACATCATCTATCGACTCTATGCAAGCCTGCTTCCCAACTTCTGGTATAGAACCTGCACCTAATCCTTCAGTGTGATTTGGTCCAAGCTGAACTTTATTAATAACTGGACTAATCTCTAAAGCCTGTTTGTCAGTATTTGACACAGCAAAGTCAACGCCATGTATACCTTGCTCGTACATGTATGCAACAGCGTTACCTCCGCCACCACCTACGCCAATTACTTTTATCATAGAAGAATTTGTTTTTTCGAAAAGATCATTCATATCTGTAGATTGTTAGATTAATTATTACAGTAATTATAAATCCGAATCTTGCACTGGGGAAAACATATCCTGCGTATACGTGAATATTTTATCCCAGATACCTTTTTTATTTTTTTCTATATTCTTGGAAGACTCCTCATCCTCTATATCAAATACTTCTTTGTTCTCATCCTGAGTAACCTCATCACCACTCGAATTATTGATGGCAATACTAAGAAGCCCTACTGCCGTGGAATATATTGGACTAGCTAACTCGCTTGTATAACCATGCGCCAAATGTTCTACTGGCTTTCCTATTCTTGTAGGCAGTCCTGTATAAAATTCTGATAAGAGATCGATATTTTTAAGCAAAGAACCTCCTCCTGTAAGCACGATACCTGCTATTAATTTCTCTTCATATCCACTCCGCTTAATTTCCCAAAGCACGTAATCAAATATTTCCTCCAATCGAGCTTCAATTATTTTTGCGAGATTCTTTTCAGATATTTCTTTATAATCTCTTCCTTTAAATCCAGGTATCGTGATGATTCTATTATTGGTGACCTCATCCGATAATGCAGAGCCAAATTTAACTTTCAATTTTTCTGCCTGATCTTTCATAACCATACATCCCTCCCTGATATCATTCGTAATTACGTTTCCACCAAATGGAATTACAGAAGTATGTCTGATTATACCATCTTTAAATATGGTCAAATCCGTTGTACCACCACCAATATCAACAAGGACTACACCAGCATCTTTCTCCTCCTTGCATAATACCGCCTTTGAAGAGGCAATAGGCTCTAATGTTATATCAGCTACTTCCAATCCCACCTTTTCCACACATCTTATAATATCACGGGAAGCACCAATTTGTCCAGTGATAATATGAAAATTAGCTTCTAATCTTACACCTGACATTCCAATAGGATCTACGATTTTAGATTCGTCATCTACTGTAAATTCTTGTGGGAAGACATGAAGTATCTTATCACCTGGAGGCAAGACCAATTTGTGCATATCACTAATTAATCTATTGACATCTGCTGCATTAATTTCTTCTTCAGGATCATGTCGCACCAACAAACCATGATGATGGATACTTTTGATATGCTGTCCAGCTATACCAACATGCACTTTTTCGATGGTTATCTTAGCAGACCTCTGGGCTTGCTGAACAGCTTCACGTATAGCAGTAACTGTCTTATTAATATTAGACACTACTCCTCTTGAGACACCTTCTGATTGCACAGTAGCCACACCAAGTATCTCTAACTTGTCATACTCATTGAGCCGACCTGCTATGGCACATACTTTTGTAGTTCCAATATCCAAAGCTACTGATATAGCGTTTGTATTGTTGTATTCGTTAATCATGATGTTCCTTTTTCTTGTTCTTTAGAGATAATTCAAATTATGAGTCTCTTTTGACTCCACCTATCTGACCCTCATAACGTAAGTTAAGTTCTTGAAATCGGCTAAGGCCAATTTCCTTCAGACCTTCTCTATAATATATCTTTAGTTTATAAATTTTCTCCTCTAGTAATTCTGCCTGCCCAAGTGCTATACGATCACTGCCAACTATAGGGATCAGAATAATATCATCTTCTTCTGTTACATGTATTTGACTTACTAGTGCTGACAAAAAGTCATCTTCATATATCCTTTTTGATACAGTGTGCACGTAATTAAGGTTATGCTCAATATCTTTACGGTAATTAGCCATGAATCTATCTACGCTTCCTGTAACGACAGGCACCCTTATCAGGTCACCTCCTATAGGTACTTTGTTGCCTTCCATATCCAGATAATAGTCTTCTCCTCCTGACACTTCAACTCTAGCAATTGGCAAATTCTGGATAATACCTATGGTCATTACATTATTCTTATCCAGATATAATTCTGCTCTGCTTATTCGAGAATCTGCCTCTAGTGCTTTCTCAAGTGTATATAGATCCAGATCACGAAATTGTGTCATTGATATCTTATGGCCCAGTTCCTTACCTATTATTTGCTTGACGTCATGCTTATAAATGAGTTGTTTATTATCACCTCTCTTTTTAATCTTAAGAACCATCTTGTCTAAGTGCCCACCTAGACGCATATTAATACAGAAGAATAGGAAAAGCATAAGCAGCCCAGCTATAGACAGTTTGACTATACGTGATATACCATTATTTTCCTTTTTCCCTTTCAATGCTTTCTTATCTATTTAATTATCTATCCTTCTTTAATTCTTTTACTAATTTCTTATGATGCTTGTCTAAATCTGATGCCCCTAACGTAATGACAACATCATATTCCTTCAACGCCTTCACAGTATCAATCAGATCCACTTCATCTACCAAATACTTTTCATCCATAGCAATCAGATTATATATGATATCTGACGTAATCCCTTCAATTGGTAACTCACGTGCTGGGTAAATGGGTAATATGATAACGCCGTCTAATCCTGCTAACGCCTTCGCGAATCCTTTATAAAAATCACGCGTTCTGGAATACAAATGTGGTTGGAATATACCAAGCACTTTTTTCTCAGAATACATGTCCTTAACTGTCTTTACAGCAAAGTTTATCTCTTCCGGATGATGGGCATAATCATCTATCAATACCCGATCTCCTTTATATACTGTTTCAAATCGTCGTTTGATCCCTTTAAAATGACGTAGCTTCATTGCTATCTTCCTATCATCTACTCCTAAAATTTTTGCAACCAAGATGGAAACAGATGCATTGATAATATTATGCATCCCTGGTAATATCATCTCTAAATCTCTGAGCCACATATCTCCAATTCTTACATCGAAACTATATTGACCATCTTCTATCTTAATTTTATCAAAGTCAAAATCTCTTAAAATTCGAACAACTTTTATCTTTCTCTTTCTCAGTTTTTCCAACCAAGAGGAAGATAGTTTTCTGATCACATCTGGACCAAGTATCAGAATACCCTTTTTCTTAATCTGGTAAGTCAATTGCTCATAAGCATCAATCATGCTTTCTTCATTACCATAGATATCAAGATGATCGGCATCCATGGAAGTGATTACCAGAATCTCAGGATATAATTGCAAAAATGACTTATCATACTCATCAGCTTCTGCCACAATTATATTGGAATTGCCATGCAAAAAATTTGTATTCTCTCGCGTCATGATTCCACCAAGAAAAGCTGACACCTCTTTCCCGCCACCATTGAGCAATTGTGTAATCAGCGCAGAAGTTGTCGTCTTTCCATGTGTACCTGCAACTGCAATCAATTGTTTGCCTTTACCTATTAATCCAAGCACTTCTGCTCTCTTTTTGAGTGGCAAATCATTTTGTTGACAATACAGCAATTCTTTATGATTAGAGGGAATCGCTGGTGTGTACACTACCAAGTCTACATTATCTGGTATATGCTTTATCTTCTCTTTATAATAGACTTTTATACCCTCAGATTCTAATTCCAAAGTCAATGGGCTTTTAACCAAATCATATCCAGAAACTACAGCACCTTCTCTCTTAAAGTATCTGGCAAGTGCACTCATACCGATACCACCGATACCGATAAAGTAAATCCGCTTTATATCTTTAACCTTCTTCATCTTACCAGATCAATAATTTCTTGAGCAATAACTTCTCTAGCTTCAGGTTTTGCCATCTTTTTCAAATTAGTACTAAGAGCAACCTGCCGCTCTTGGTCACTCAATAATTTCAAAATCGAAGGCACTAAATTGAGTTGTGCATCTTTATCCAAAACCATACTTGCTGCTTCTTCATCCACTAATGCTTGCGCATTCTTAGTTTGATGATCTTCCGCCACATTAGGAGATGGTACAAGAATCGAAGGCTTCCCTACTAGCATTAACTCTGAAATTGTTAGAGCGCCAGCTCGGCAAGCAACCACGTCTGCCGCAGCATATGCCAAATCCATCCTATCGATAAATGGTAATATTCTGACATTCGGCAATTCGCTGAGTGAGCACGATTTATACTCATCATGGTAAATGCTTCCAACTTGCCATATCATCTGTATATCATCCCTGCCCATAATTAATTCATGCTGCGAGAGTATAGCTTTATTTAGTGATCGAGCCCCAAGACTTCCTCCAAATATCAAGATTGTCTTTTTTAATGGATCTAATCCAAAATGAACTATAGCGTCATTTCGCAATGAAGAAACATTCATGATATCCTTTCTTACGGGATTACCAGTTAACTTCAGTTTACCTTCAGGGAAATACTGATTCATTTTGGGATACGCCACAAAAATTCTATCGGCTTTGCCAGCTAATAGTTTATTGGTGATACCTGGATAAGAGTTCTGCTCTTGGATGACAGTTGGTATATTCTTTACCTGTGCCATCTTCAGAGTAGGACCACTCGCATATCCGCCGACACCAATTACTACATCAGGACCAAACTTGTCAATGATCTTTTTGGCTTTCATCAGACTTCCTAATAATTTGAACGGAAATAAAATATTCCTCCAAACTTTAGTCCTGTGAAAACCTCTTATATCTAACCCTTCAATTTCGTAACCCGCTTTTGGAACTTTCTCCATTTCGAGTTTTCCTTTTGCACCTACAAAAAGAATGTCTTCTATTCCTTTATCCGACAATTCATTAGCTATAGCTATAGCAGGATAAACATGTCCTCCTGTACCACCACCACTAATAATAATTTTCATAATTCAATTTCTGCGGAGTAGCAACTGGCACTTCATCTAAAGCCAATTGAGCTTCCTCTTGCATAATCTCATACGTACTATATTCTTCTACATACTTGCTCACACTTAATATTATGCCTAGTGAGATACATGTAAATACTACGGACGTTCCACCCATACTTATTAGAGGTAAGGTTAATCCGGTCACTGGAAGCAAATGAACTGATACTGCAAGATTTGCAAACGCTTGAATCACTATGCTTAGACATAAACCAATGGCAAGTAGAGCACCAAAGGTTTTATGACAACGAGTAACCATAGCCGTACACCTAAATAATAATCCTAGATACAACAACACCACTGTAATCGCACCTATGAGACCATACTCTTCGCAAATTATTGCATATATAAAATCTGCATAAGCATATGGCAAGTAATCTCTTTGCATACTACCACCTGGACCTACACCAATCAATTCTCCATTAGCAATCGCAATCTTACTTTGTTTTATTTGCCATCCGCCATCTGCATTAGTCATAAACTCTGTAATTCTTGAGATCCATGTCTCTACTCTTACTAGTTCTGGAAACACCGTACCTATCAGGACTAGAATAGCCATCGCAGCTACACCTACCAAGATGAGTAACAAAACATACTTCATACTTACACGACCAATGATCATCATTAATAAGCATGTGACGAACAAGAGTACAGCCGTACTTAAATCAGCTGGCGCAATTAACATACATACTATGACGACTGGTATGATTATCGGTAAAAAAGCTGAACGAAAATCCTTTATTATATCTTGCTTTAATGAAACTGTCCTAGCTATATATATAATCAATGCTAACTTAGCTAAGTCAGAAGTCTGAAAAGTCTTGTCTATCCATGGAATTGTTATCCATCTCTTTGCTGAGTTAATCTCAGTACCAAAACCAATAGTATACATCAATAATGGTATTGATATAAATAAAAGTATTGGTGCCAATTTCGAATATGACATATAGTTGAACTTATATGCCATCCACATAAAAACAAATCCAATACCCAAGAAAACTATTTGCTGAACCAGATAATACTCAGTATTTCCACCTTGGGTTTTATAGGCTATACTACCTACAGCACTATACACAGAAAGAATAGAACAAATTCCTAGCATCATGACAATGAACCAAACGAGTTTGTCACCTTTAAGATTAAGTATTATGTTATTTATTCTGTCCAAGAATATAGTTCTTTATCGATTGTTTAAATAGATTTCCTCTATGTTC
>CAZPUF010000179.1:0-6527 GCA_964589705.1 uncultured Saprospiraceae bacterium
ATAAAGGCCAAAATTTAAGGCACCCTCCTGCTGCAGCCTTTTCTGCTACTGGTGCAACTGGAACGACCTTTGGCGGAGGTGGTGTCGGCTTTGCAGCAACCACTTTCTTCTCCACTTTCTTTTCTACCTCCTTAGTGACTACAGTTGCAGCGGCGGCAGCAATAACTGGTGCTATATAAGCCACTCTCTCCTCTACTTCTTTGCTTCCACAAGACCTAGCCACTTCACGTCCAGTTTTATCTTTAAGGACGTTCATGAAAAGACCATCTCTTTTGATAGTTGAGTATTGGTCCTCTGTTTCTATGTGTGCTATCACACCCTTTATCTCTGAATCTCGACCTGCCTCAGTTTTGAATCCCTCACTTCTAAGTCTAACTGAACCATCTTTTCTATAAGCGGCAAAGTAAAACTGGCCGTCCTTTCCTTTGAACTTGGCAATCCTGTTTTTCTGGTCTGTGATTTTATGGCCTTTGTACGCCTCACATGCCAAATAGTCATCTTCCTTTACCTTGCTCTTCTTTTCAGATAGGACATTTCTTTTTTCATTGATGACCGATCGGCTTTTTTCTATACCAAGTGCTCTGCTCTTCTCTTTTCCTTTCCCTCTTGTTTCGTTAATGACCTTTCGGCTAACTTCTTTAGCTTTTCCTCTAGACTCACTTATTATTTTACCCGTTATACCAGCTGCTGTAGCGCCAAGAGCGGCAGTAGTGCCGGTTGTTTTATCGGATTTGCCTTTGTCTCCTTTGATAGACTTTCCGCTCATGAAGGCTGCTAATGCGGCTTCTGCATCAGCCTTAGAATTGAATGAGCCAGATCTGGCTATTTCTTGATGATTCCCAGCTTTAAGCGCAAGGAAGAATTTCTTCATTGCTTCATCTACCTTCCATCTTTCTGGGAGTGTCTTATTTTTATTGACCGAGTCCATGCCATTATCTCTGGCCTTGGCACTACCATAACCTTCACTTCGCATGAAGACTTTGTCTGCCTTATCTAATAACGCAAAGTAAAATTCACCGTCTTGCTCGAAGGTAGAAAAACCTTTGTGGGTCTTAGAAGGGGGCTTATTAAAATAAGATTTAAGAGACAAATATTCATCTTGTCCATGGTTCTTATTATCCATTGTAGTTTGTTAAATTATTGAGACTTTTAACTAGTAATACTCCGAAAAGATAGGAAAATAACTCCAATCCGCTTGAAAACATGAGTCACTGAGTACACAGGTTAACCTTTGTCAGATATGAGTTCCATCATTTTGACCATAAATTATTTCAAAGGTCACATATACCTTGAGAATCAATCAATTGACTATCAACTAAGCATACATTACCCATACTTATATATTTGAAATATGGCCTTCTAGTACCATTTCTCTGGTAGGGATTTCAAATTAAAGGGTATTCGCGGTAGAAGGCAACCCTTTTGAGCAAATTTCTGAAAAATCTTACCTCCAGGAATGATTAGGTAAACGGTTACGTAAGCTTACAGCAAATTGGTGTATAACCATTAATGTCCTACTGGCACTCTTTCTCCTGCGGTTATTTCAAGCGGTAAGATATTGGACTTTGGTGGCAAGGGGCATGTTGCAAAATCAGTAAAAACACAAGGTGGATTCTGAGCCATATTGAAGTCCAGATTTATTTGAGATTGGCCTTCCGCTGGTTTCTTAGGATATATAAATCTCCCTCCACCATATGATGTAGTCGCATTGGTCTGGTCTCCAAAAATGACAAAATAGGTACTCCCTCCTTCATCCAAAGCTGCAAGACGATACATTTCTCCTTCAAGCTCAAATTCCAAATATGCAGCAATTTCATAATCAGTCGTAGTTCCTAGAATATCAGAAATAGGCATTGTATCATCATTGGGAGGTATTATCACACGTGCTGTAACATTCATCGATTGGTCGATAGGAAAGTATGGGATACCTTCAAAATTGATCCTATCCAAAGCTAAAGTGTCTTTTAACCTTATACCATATCTATCTCCCCTTTTGATTACATACCAAAAAAGTGACTCGTGATTAATTACTGTATGTGGATACCCCACCCTTACTGGACCACCAAGGTACTCTTCACCGTTACTAGTCACTTCGATTCCCTCTACTTTGCCAAAAAATATCTCATCTCCAGTCTTCTGATAAGCGCCTATCGTCTCTGTATCAGTAGGAAATATAATCTGATTATCCTCAGCACCACCGATAGCATTGACACCTTCTTCTAGCCAGTGCAGCCCAATAACGGACAACCACCCCTGAGGACTAGTCAGCCTTTCTAATCGTGATTGTCTTTCTTGTTCTAGAATAGAAATATATGATGGGTCTATCGCTTCTGATGTCAATGCTGCTTTTCGATTACAAGCCATGAAACTGGTTAAAATCAATAAACCTAAAAGGACTCTAATCATGCTTAAATAGTTGTGGTAAAAATAAGTCTTATGAATCAAAACCCTACACCAATTTGTGCACCGAAAGTCGTCCCTACAGTTCCCAAAGTATAAAATCCAGAAAGTTCAATAATATAAATGGCGTTAATACTTGTTTCTATTTCAACAGCCAATAACTATAACATCAGCCCTAACCCAACGCCGCCTCTAACTTCTTCAGCGCAGCTTCTATCCCAGGCACATGTGCGCCACCCGCAGTCGCAAAAAATGCTTGACCACCGCCGCCGCCTCTGATCTCAGTAGCCATATCACGTACAAGTGTGCCTGCATTGAGGCCTTGATTCTCTACCAAACCTTTACTGATCAAAACCATCAGCTGAGCCTTGCCGCCACTTTCCATGCCTACAGCATATACACCAGAGCCCATCTCTTTCTCCATTTCGAAGAGCATTGTCTTAGCTGCCTTGGAATCTGCCAAGTCTATTTTCTCTGCCAGAAACTGATAGCCATTCTTTGCGACCACCTTCTGCTTGAGGTCTCCCTTAATATCACCAGCCTGCGCTGATTGTAGTTTCTCTATCTGTTTCTTTAGCTTTTTATTCTCTTCCTGTAAGTCAAGGACAGAATTATAGACATTCTTAGGATTTTTAAAGATGCCTTCTATGGAGCCTAGTGTAGCTAGTCTTTCTTCAAGATGTGCATCAGCCGCTCCACCTGTCAAAGCTGTTATACGTCTTACACCTGCTGCTATACCCGTCTCAGAGGTTATCTTAAAGAGCCCAATAGCTCCTGTAGAGCTGACATGACATCCCCCACAAAGCTCTGTAGAGTAATTTTCATCAAAGGTGATCATCCTCACAGTATCACCATACTTCTCGCCGAAGAGCATCATAGCGCCTGCCGCTTTGGCTGCTTCTATATCGATAGATCTTTTTTCATCCAATTGGACATTCTCTCTGATCTTCTGATTGACTATTTGTTCTACTTCTTTGATCTGATCATCAGTCATCTTTTCGAAATGTGAGAAATCGAATCTCAGCAAATCCTCCTTCACCAAAGAGCCCTTCTGCTGGACATGCGTTCCTAGAACCTGTCGCAGTGCAGCATGCATAAGATGCGTAGAGGTGTGATTGCATTCTATAGACATTCGACGCTGAGCATCTATAGTGGCCTGAGCCGTATCTTTTATATTATCAGGTATCTCATCTACATAATGGATAATGACATTATTCTCCTTTCTGGTATCTAGCACCTTCAGACTATTCGGTCCAAATTTAAGAAAACCGGTATCCCCTACCTGACCTCCTCCCTGTGCATAGAAAGGGGTTTTATCCAGAATGAGCTGATTGAAATCTGTTCCTTTTTCTTTGACAACTCTGTACTTCAGTACTTTGACATCCTCTACCTGATTGTGATCATAGCCCAAAAATTCTGTGTCAGTACCTTTGTGTATTTCTATCCAATCTCCAACTTCTTTGTTAGCATCTGCCCTACCCTTAGCTTTTTGTGCTTCCAAGGCTGCTTCAAAACCATCTTCATCTACCCGCCAGCCTTTTTCGTCAGCAACCAATCTTGTCAAATCAAACGGAAATCCGTAGGTGTCATATAACAAAAATGCATCCTGACCACTCAATGTTCCATCATCTACTTTGAGTGCTTCCAATCTCTTAAGCCCATCCTCCAAAGTCTTTAGAAATGATTTTTCTTCTTGCAGAATAACTTTCTGAACAAACTCCTGCTGCTTAGCCAGTTCAGGGAATATATCTTTAAACTGTTCAGCGAGCATTGGGATTAGGGTATTAAAGAAGGGTTCCTTTATCCCTAAAAATGAATAGATATATCTGGTTGCTCTCCTAAGGATTCTTCGTATAACATATCCAGCTCCCGTTGCACTAGGCATCTCTCCATCGGCTATAGTAAACGCTACTGCTCTAATGTGATCAGAAACAACTCTCATCGCAATATCGGTCATGCTGTCTCCGCTATAATCCCCTGTGTACTTTATCCCTGTCTTCTCTTGCAGGTAATTAATATAAGGTGTAAATAAGTCTGAGTCGTAGTTGGCAGTTTTCCCTTGGATGATCATGCAAAGGCGTTCGAAGCCCATACCTGTATCTATATGCTTCTCCGGTAAGCTCTCTAACTCCCCATTGGCTTTTCTGTTGTACTGTATAAATACCAGGTTCCATATCTCTATGACCATGGGGTCATCCATATTGACCAAGTCTTTTCCTGGTTTGGCGGCTCTGTCAGCCTCATCTCGCATGTCATAGTGGATCTCACTGCAGGGCCCACAGGGACCAGTATCTCCCATCTCCCAGAAGTTATCCTTCTTATCAAAAGGGAGTATCCGTTCTTCTGGGATATACTTTTTCCAAAATCCAGCTGCTTCTTCATCCAAGGAGGTGCCGTCTATTTTATCACCTTCAAACACGGTAATGTAGATTCTCTCCTTGTCCAAACCATACTTATCTACAAGCAGCTCCCAGGCATAGTCAATTGCCTCCTCTTTGAAATAGTCACCAAAAGACCAATTACCCAACATCTCAAACATAGTGTGATGATAGGAATCCCTACCTACCTCCTCTAAGTCATTATGCTTACCAGATACTCTCAAACACTTCTGCGTATCTGCTATACGGCTATTTATAGCCTTTTGATGACCCAGAAAGGCATCCTTAAACTGGTTCATACCGGCATTGGTAAACATTAGCGTAGGATCATCTTTGACCACTATCGGGGCCGACTTTACAATCTGGTGTCCCTTCTCTTCAAAATATTCAATAAATGTCTTTCTAATGTCTGCCGAGGTCATCATCCGCAAAGGAAATTTTATATTATATAATATACTTATATGTTAAGTACTCTATTTCAATAGGTTATTTATATATATTATTCTGCAAATCAGATAGTTTATATATCCAAGATTAATCTATATGATGAATTTTTATAGAACAAATATTTTGTAAATAACAGCTACAAAGTTATTTTCGTCAGCGCAAATAGTCCCCTAATCATTTCGCGATAGCTAAACACTGCCAAAACTAACTACTAATTCTAACATTGGCGAAATAGTATGAGAAGAGAGAAATACATTTTTAATGATAGTACTCTGAAATATGAGAAGGCAACCACTTCTCTGGGTAAACGTCTGCTTAAAATATTTGGATTCTTAGTTATCATCCTGCTTTGTTCTGTTGGGCTGTACACAGCAGCCTATACTGTTATCCCTACTCCCAAAGAAATGTCTATGCAAAGGGAGATGAATCAGATGGAGTTTCAATTCAGTTCCTTAACGAGTGACTTTGAAAAGATTTCTACCGAACTAGAACAATTACAAGAAAAAGATGCAGAAGTACATCGTATGATATTCGGCATAGATCCCATCAATGAATCTATCTGGGAAGGGGGTACTGGAGGTAGTGAAGAAAACCAATACTATACCTCGGTTACTAACTCCGAAATGTTTATCACTGATGCCCAAGATCAGGTCAAAAAATTAGAATATAAACTTACCCTTCAGCGAAACTCACTTGATACTATATACTCTCTAGCCAAACAAAGAGAGGAAAAACTAGCTTCTATACCATCCATTAAGCCTGTACAGGAAGATATGCTCAAGAGAAATATCAGACATATGTCTGGATATGGAATCAGAATCCACCCTGTACATAAAGTCAACAAGTTCCACAAAGGCATAGACTTTACTGCACCAAGAGGTACAGCAATCCAGGCTACAGGAAATGGTGTGGTTTCAAGAGTCCAAAAAAGAAAGATTGGCTATGGTAATAATGTTATCATAGACCATGGCTTCGGCTATACGACTATGTATGCGCACATGAAAGAAATTCATGTCAGCAAAGGAGACAAGGTGACGAAAGGTCAGCAGATAGGTACTATAGGTAGCACTGGAACCTCCACTGCACCGCATCTGCATTACGAAGTAAGAATCAATGACAGACCAGTCAATCCAATAGATTATTGTATGGATGGTCTGTCTCCAGAAGAATATAAAGAGCTTGTCAAAAGAGCGGCTGCAGCCAATCAATCTTTCGACTAGCCTCATTAAGAGCCAAAACCAACTTATCATTGTATTCTAGTACTAAGGATATAATGACCAAAACTCGAACCAATCACTTTCC
>CAZPUF010000180.1:0-6480 GCA_964589705.1 uncultured Saprospiraceae bacterium
ATCCTACCCCATAAGTATTAGATCTATTGTATTTTAAATTTACACCTAACCAATTGTTTGTCACGACTTCTATATTTCTGTAAATCGAGGGCGAAGAATTGATATTATTAGTTACTATTTCGATTTTTCCATCATTGTCTAAATCTACGTATGCAGCACCTGTCGAATAATGAGGTACGTTATCAATAACTACTTCTTTAAAGGTGCCATTGCCCTTCCCTTGAAATAGTTTGTTAGGTGATATACCATCTTTTATTTCTAAAGACTGATCTGCATTAAGCTTACCTAATCCACTATTGATATAATTAATGAAATCTAAGTCGTTGGGTCTGGTAACAATACCTGTAGAGATAAAAATGTCAAGCAATCCATCTAAGTTAAAATCAATAAAGAGAGGTGACCAACTCCAATCAGTGGCAGATACACCTGCAAAGTATCCATAGTCAGTATATTGCCCACTTGAGTCAGCAATCTGAAGCATGTTTCTGGAATACTGATTATAGAAACCTTTTTGTATTAGAAATTGTGAAATTTGGTATGTCACTCCCGGATCTGATGATTTAATTACCTGCTCATTATAGGGCAGCATATCTACACAGATAATATCTGTCAAACCATCATAATTAACATCACCAGCATCTATTCCCATACTAAATCGAGGGGTGAAATGGAAGTATTCTTTTATTGATTCCTTAAAGGTGCCATTTCTATTGTTGATATATAGATAGTCATTTTCATGAAAGTCATTGGTTATATAAATATCCATGAAGTTGTCCTGATTAATATCTAGCGCCATCCCACTAAGACCATATCCAGTAACACCACCATGTATTCCTGCCATCTCTGAATTATCTAGATAATGTCCATCATTATTTATCAGGAGCCGGTCTCCACTAGACTCATCCCTGACAAGTCTTCTATTACCATTAGAATGTGATTCTTGCGAATGAATAGAATGATTGACCAAAAATAAATCTAAGTCTTCATCATTATCAAAATCAGCGAAGATGGCCTGACTTCCTAAGCATTTAACATCTAATCCATATTTAGACGATGACTCAACAAATGTACCGTCTTGATTATTGACATATAATTCATGATGACCTTTGAAGTCATTTGTTCCAACAACAGCGCACACATATATATCATCCCATCCATCTCCATTAATATCGACTACTGATACCGCTGATTGCCATGTAGAATTGCCTTGGATGTTTGCAGTAGATGGTGCCTTGGTAAACTCAAATGGAGCATGCTGATAAAAAAGCTCATTATCGCCCTGATTAGAAACGAAAAATAAATCTTTTAGTCCATCCTTATTAAAATCACCAACTCCAACTCCCGCTCCATTGTAGAAATAGAGGTACTTTAATATGTTGAGATTAGACGTTTCAGTTAAGTTGTTTTGAAAAGAAATGCCAAGACTCTTACCTTTTAATTGATTCCAATTACTTTCATTACCCTGCTCTTGTTGGCAACTAAGCAAAAACATTAGTATACCTAAAATAAATGCAAACTTATTGTGTTTCATTCCGATCAGATGATAATGGATAGTATAATAGATTTATAAAATAATTTCATCACGGTATTCATATAGGGTTCATTGGCAGATATTCAACTATGACTTTAATAGAAAAGGGCTACCATAAAGGTAGCCCTCAAATTATATTATACTCGAGAATTATATCTCAAATCTATTACATCGGATCTACATCGGCTGAACCATCAGCAGGAGGATTAAAATCAACTTCCTGAGCTGGCACACCAAAATAATTCAAGTAATTGTAATCAATTGTTGCATTTGTATTCAATACACCTACATCATCTAGCACCCAAGCTCCGCTTCTTCCTCCACCTTCAGAAACTGGATCCGTACGGCCCCATCTTCTAGCATCGTAGAACGAAACGCCTCTCAAGAAAAGACCAGTTCTTCTTTCTTTTCTCAATTCATCGATAGCTTGGTCCATACTTAGTCCAGCACCTGCAACAGCTGCTACTCCAGCGTTCTGAGCATTTCTTACCGCATCAATTATTGCAAGTCCACCTTCTACATCACCAGTATAAATGGCTGCTTCAGCTTGCATTAAAGAATTCTCTTCCCAAGAACCAAATAAAATTACTGGAACTTCACCAATATTAGCTTGCTCAAAATATAAACCTCCGTCACTTACTGTAACTGGAGACCATCTAGAACCATAATGGATACCTCTTCCACGAGGATTAGGAAAATCAAGCCCAGGTGCAAATCCCTGTGCCATTCTCTGATCACCATCATTGAAGTCCTGCATAAGTCTCTCAGAAACGAAGTGCCAAAGCCCTGGCGCAAATCCGTGCGGATAGAATCCACCATTTGTTATAGGATCATTAGCAGCAGATCCTCTAATTTCAAGGAAAGGGGTACCATCTTGCAAGCCATCTGCAGCTAAACTCTGAACCGTTGCCCAGTCACCAGCCGTCATATCAGCAACCTTAGTATTTGCAAGTAATGTTCTTGCTCGTAAAGTGTTAATAGTCTGAGAAAAGGTAGCAATGGTAGGAGAACCATTAACTTGGAAAAAGTCTGGAATAACTGCTGCAATAACAGTAGCTAAATCTGCTTCATTTGCACCATTCAATTCTGCCATTGCTAAATCCCAGTTGGTGTTTGCAGCTGCTACCATATCAGCGTTAGTTACAAAATTGGCATTTACGTCGGAAGTCAATGGAACTGCTTCGTTTGGCATATCCAATATCACACCTGCAGAATACATAGAACCTATTCTACTGTATGCAAATCCTTTCCAGAAGTATGCCCATCCTCTTAATGCCGATTTTAATCCGTCACTAACAGTAGATGCCTCTGTCAATTCTAATAACTGATTCTGTACATTATTTAATCTGTACATTCCAGTCCACTCATACCTGAAAATATTTAAATCTCCAGTACTTCTATCGTTTAATGAAGTTAATTCCTGTGGTTGTGGACCACCCTGTGGTGGTGGAACTACTGTCCCATCATCTAAGGTAACTGATGTTGGTTGATTAGCCCATCTGTAACCGAAGTTACCCCATGGTGTAGCAATTACATCACCCATTGATTCATGAATAGCTTGAACTTGCCACAAGAAATTGGAAGTACCAGCATCAAAAGTTGTCTCAAAACCTGATAAATAGGTAGATGCTGCAAATCTTAATAAACCATCCTCTGTTGTTAATACTTCTAAAGTAGGTTGGTTGGGATTTACAACTTCCAGACCATCTTCACATGAGGTAATTCCCAAGAGAATACCACAGGCTAATAAGAGTCCTAATAATTTATATTTCATAATTTATTGTTTTAATCTTTTAAAATACTAAAATCCAAATCTCAAAGTTGCAAGATATGTTCTTGCGTTTGGCAATGTATGCTCATCAAATCCTACAACCAATGGGTTATTAAATGCATTTGATGCCTCTGGGTCAAAACCTGTGTAATCAGTAATTGTGAAAAGGTTAGTACCTGAAAGAGTAAGTCTTAAAGAATCAAAGAAAGTATCACCTTTAAATAAACTTCCTAAATTTAAACCTACTGCTAAATTCTTTAATCTTACGTAAGAACCATCCTCCACAAAGTGGCTATTCGGATCTCTTGTATTATATAGAGTCTGATAGTAGTTAAAGAACGCTGCAGTTTCACCATTAATTGTAACTGGGTCATCAACTTCTGCATGAACATTATCTCTATATGTCCACTGTCTAGTCACATTATATATGTCTTGACCTTGAACCCAATTAATCTGAGCGGACACAGTCACGAAATCAGTAATTCTAAAATCATTTATGAATGACACATTAAAATCTGGTAGTCCAGACCCTAGAATAGATGTCTCAGGTGACAATACTGGACGCTGTGTTTCTGAATCAACCACATATCCATCTTCAGGAGATATTTCGAACCCAGTCGGATCTTCCAAGATTAAATTCCCTTCAGAATCAGTTTCCGTCAAACTTGTCAATACTTTTGAGCCTCTGAAAAGACCTAATTCGTCTCCCTCATTAATGCTAAAGAATGTAGCCACTGGAATAGAATTTGCTCCTTCTATATTAGAAACTATTGTTCTTTGTCTAGAGAAATTAGCAGTCAAGTCCCATCCAAAATTTCCAGATTCAATAATCGTCGTATTAAGTCCTAATTGTATACCATTAGATGCGAGATCAATAGTATTATCTAGGATAGAACCTGTTCCTGATGAAACCGCAACTTCAATTGGTCTAATAACATCATCAGATGTTCTATCCCAATATGTAAAGTTGATTCCCAAGAATGGAAGAACGTTAGAATTAGCACCTAGTAAAGCCACTGAGGCATCAAATCCAAACTCTAATTCTTTCGACACTTGTACGCCTAATCCTTCATTTGGTAATTCTGTTTGAACACCTAGTATACCAATCGAACCTGCATTTTGAGAAGAAAGCGTAACTATCCTATCAAACGGATCAGGCTGAATCCCTGCTTCGCCATATGCTGCTCTTAACTTAAATTCAGGAATTCTATTCTTAACTCCTGTCCATCCATCCATTTCAGACAGCCTAAAAAAGACATCACCTCTAGGAAAAAAGAATGCATCGGATCCTCTACCAAATGCAGAAGACCTATCAATTCTAAATCCACCTGAGATTCCTAACATCTCATTAAATTCTATTCTCTGATTTACTAACCAACCGAAAGTAACAAAATTGCTTCTGAATTCACTGGCAGTAAATTCACTAGCAGAAGGAATAGTTACTGGTTCAAATGGTGGTAATTCTGTCCCGATAGCATCAGATCTATCAAAAGTCTCACTTCTCCAATCGAACGCAATGTGTGTAGTTGCTGTTAAAGACTTATCGGTACCTAATAATGATGATAAGTCAGGTCTAAGAAATGCAGAGGCAATGGAATTCTGAGTTACTCCTCTATCAAATCTATTTTGGATTCTACCTTGAGTCGTCCCAGCACCTGTTTGTAAAGTCGCAGCATTAATAAAATCAAGCTGAAATCTATCAGTTCTGTTGAAGTTGAATCTATACTCGTCATAACCAAACTTATAATCAAATTCTAACCAGCTAGTAGGCTCATAATTTAAATTAACTCTTGGGAATAATCTAAAGTTAGAAGCACTAAATAGAACTTGCTCTCTAGCATATAACGGGTTATCAGAAATTCCTGAAGGAGTAGATGTTAATATTGATTCATCATTGACATCATATCGTTGTTCAAAATCTATAAATGGAAAACTCAATACTGCATTAGCGATATCTCCAATTCCACCACCATCATTTCCACCTTCTTGTCTACCTGTATTATTATCAAGGAATATGAGGTCTGTACCTATATTTAAGTTGAAATTCTTAGCGATTTCATATCCTAAGTTGAACCCAAAGTTGTATCTATCCTGAGCTCCAAAAAGTATACTTTCCTGATTTGTAAATGATCCTGTGAATGCGTACGTAGACTTATCGGCACCCCCTCTTATCGAAACACTTTGTCTATGATTTAATGCATTTGATTGGAAAATTTGGTCAAATTGGTCAAATAATGCCTCTTGATACTGATTATCAGTGGTACCACCTACTAGAATCGGATCTGGCCATCTTCCAAATTCATCTGGTCCAATGGCGTTGCCATCAGGGTCAGATAAAAAACCAGCACCATTAACTTGATTAGCATGTCTGTCTGATTTTCCAAATCCTCCGGTAAGTACGTTACTTACACCTATTGAAGACTCTATTGAAATTTTAGGTGGAGAATTTTTCTCTCCTTTCTTAGTGAAAATCTGAATAACACCATTGGCACCTTGTGCACCGTAGATAGTCGCTGCTGCAGCACCTTGTACTACTTCCACTCTTTCTATGTTATTTAGATCGAGATCAGCCAATCTGCTACTTACAGCATTGCCATTGACACCATTGAAGTTATTATCTGTATTAAGCTGTACACCATCAACTAAAATCATTGGCTGAGTACTTCCTAAAGAGTTAATACCTCTTAAGAGTATATTTGCCTGTTGCCCTGGTTGTGCATTTGTACTACTGATCCAAGCTCCAGGAATCTTCCCAGAAAGCGCTGCATCAATCGAGCCACTGCTTAAGGTCGGCAGGTCTTCAGCATTAATAGCTTCAACACTAATAGCTGTCCTCCTTACATCAACAGCAGCACCTGTACCTGTAACTACTATTTCTTCTAATAATTCTCCTTCCTGTAATGTTATGGAGACATCATTAAGACCAAAAATGTCAATTGTCTGGGTGTTGTAACCTGTGTAACTAACCGTAAGTTCTCTTACATCATCTGGCACACTCAAACTAAAATTCCCATCTATGTCAGTAATTGTTCCAATATCGGAACCTGACACTAATACATTGGCCCCAATCATTGGTAGACCAGTATCGTCAATAATATTGCCACTAACCGTCCTTTGTGCGGTAAGGGAATAAGCAAACATTACTGTAAAGAACAGTAATCCTAATACTTTTTTCATA
>CAZPUF010000181.1:0-6438 GCA_964589705.1 uncultured Saprospiraceae bacterium
GCCAAAGGAAAAGATGAAAAGGTAATGGTCTATGATATCTCAGAACTAATTGTACAAGCCAATAAGTGGTAGACCGTAAATTATAAATAAATACACAACCTAAAGAGAATGGAATTTTCACTGAGTGAAGAACACAAAATGATACGTGATGCAGCAAGAGACTTTGCACAGAATGTCCTCAAGCCTGGAGTCATAGATCGTGATATTAAGATGGAGCACCCAACAGAATTTGTCAAGCAGATGGGAGAGTTGGGTTTCATGGGATTAATGACAGCCGAAAAGTATGGGGGTGCAGGTATGGATACTTTAGCGTATGCTTTGGCCATAGAGGAGATATCTAAGATAGACGCTTCAAGCTCAGTGATCATGTCTGCTCATAATTCCTTAGCGCTTTGGGGTATAGAGAAATATGGGAATGATAACGTGAAAGATAAGTTCTTACCCCAAATGGTCAATGGAGAGATGATTGGTGCATTTTGCTTATCTGAGCCAGAGGCAGGAAGTGATGCCACATCTCAGCGGACAACTGCAGAGGATAAGGGTGACCATTATATTATCAATGGTACTAAGAACTGGATCACCAATGGCAAGCATGCTGGGGGATACGTAGTCATAGCACAGACAGAACCAGAATTGAGACACAAGGGGATCAATGCCTTCTTTGTAGAAGCTGATGTTGAAGGCCTCACGACGGGTATCAAAGAAGACAAGTTGGGTATTAGATCATCCGATACTTGCTCAGTCATGTTTCAGGATGTCAAAGTCTCTAAAGAGAATAGGCTGGGCCCTGAGGGCTTTGGATTCAAATATGCCATGCAGACCTTAGATGGAGGAAGGATTGGGATTGCTGCCCAGGCACTCGGCATCGCTGGAGGAGCCTATGATCTTGCCTTAACTTATTCTCATGAGAGAAGTGCTTTTGGCAAACCAATCAATAATCATCAGGCGATTGCTTTCAAACTTGCCAATATGGCCATGCAGATAGAAGCTGGTAAAATGTTGGTATACAGAGCGGCTTGGCTCAAAGACCAAGGCAAGCCTTATGCTCAAGCTGCAGCAATGGCCAAGCTATATGCCTCAGAGATAGCTATGGAAATTACAGTAGAGGCCGTACAAGTCCATGGTGGGTATGGATATGTAAAGGAGTATCACGTGGAGCGATTGATGAGAGATGCGAAGATTACGCAGATATACGAAGGTACTTCAGAGATCCAAAGACTTGTCATCTCCAGAAACATTATTAAAGGAAATGCTTATGTCGAGATAGATTAATGCCTATTCTAATAATAGTGTGATACATACCTTTCTATTTGCATCTGGATCAAGCGTTTGTTCATTGCTGATTTGGTATTAGAGTATAATGTTAGCTCTGCTAAAGTCATCATGCCTGTTATCATACCTATAATCTGATTTCTCAAAATCTTATCATTACTCAGCAAGTCCTTGATGAGTAATCTATAATCCTCTTCAGTTAGTGACTTAGAGGGGTGCATATTCCTTTTATAATATGATGATGATTCCAGAATATATCTGGTCATCTCATCCTGCAACTTTAATATAGGTCTCAGAACCTCATTTTGAATGGCAAGCGCACTTTGATCTTGCGCTTGAGGCAGTTCTAACTTTGGTCTTATAGACAGCACTATTTTTGATCTCATAATGATGTAATGGTACTTTTATTGTGGTTGATTGTCATGTTTTTCTCAATTGGGTGAGAAATTCAGGTTTAATTGGCAACCAAATTGACTTTAAATTAATATTAAGAATGTATAGGAACTATTGATAACCTATTAGGAATTATCGACAATTCGATGTTTAAACATTAATCTCAATTTGCCATTGTAAATAGTGGAAATAATAAAACAATGAAAACTAAATCCTTTTTCTTAATAATTGCTTTTGCATTCAGTCATTTATTGACTGCTCAAAATATAGGTCAATCATTCTTTAATGACGTTGACAGATTTCTTAAAAACCATGTTGAAGACGGTTTGGTAGATTATTCTAAATTGGCCGAAAACAGAGCGCCACTTGAGAATCTAATTAATACAATAGCTGGTGCAGATATATCAAACCTTGATTACGATACTAAGCAAGCCTTTCTAATCAATGCTTATAATCTTAATGTCATAAATAAGGTCTGTACATCTTATCCAACACAGTCGGTAGCTCAGAATACTGGATTTTTCACTAGAGATAAGGTGAAGGTAGCTGGTAAGACGACTACATTGAATAAGCTTGAGAAAGATGATATGCTAAAGGTTTTTAATGATCCTAGATATCACTTCGTATTGGTATGCGGTGCTCTAGGCTGCCCGCCAATAACGGACTTTGCATATACACCTGAAAACTTGGATGAGAAGCTCAATCAGCAAACAAGATTGGCTTTGAATAATCCTGAGTTTATTAAGTATATGGAAGGAAACTTAGAGTTATCTGAAATATTCAAATGGTACCCGAAAGATTTTGGAGGGTCCAAATCTAGTATCATCTCTTTTATCAATGAGTTTAGAAGTGAAGCTATCCCACAGGACGAGAAGGTAAAGTATTACGATTATGATTGGACACTTAATGATAGTAATTTGGATACTGATGGCCCTGTTAGCACAGGATCTAATGCATCTAGATATATCGTATCTTCTACTATACCTAAAGGGACGCTAGAGCTTAAGGTCTTTAATAACTTATACTCTCAGCAGAGTGGGGAAGAAACGCTAACAGATAGATCTTCATTTTTCACCACTTCATTTAGTACCTTCTATGGCTTGTCAAATAGATTCAATATAGGTGTCAATGGTAGATATAGAAAAGTAAGAAACAATGCATTACCTTCATCGCCATTCTCTGTATTTGGATCTGATGTGAGTGAAGGTGGCAGTACAAGATCTGGGTTGACAGCAATTGGTCCTCAGATACGATATGCGCCAATTAAGGCATGGAAGAATTTTTCTATCCAAAGTTCATTTGTATTTGCGATAGGTGAAGATTTGGCTGGTAACGATGATCAACCATTTATAGACTGGAATGGAGGAACTTGGTGGACGCAGTTCTTCAATGATTTTAGTATAGGAAATAAGTTTTCACTTTTTACGGAAATTGATTTCTTAATAGAAGATTTTGGACAAAGCAATCGAATTTCTACGCCAGCAACACTTATATTCAGTTATGTACCGACAAATAAATTGACTATTTACACTCTTGGTGGTTACTCTCCAATATGGGTGACAGACTTTGATTACTTTTATCAGTACGGAGTTGGTTCGAAATATCAATTTACTCCGAATTTTGAGATTGAAATATTATATACGGATTTCACTGATGAATATTTGGACACTACAGGAGGGGTTGCCGAGACAATTAACCTTGGCATTAGAGTCAATATCTAATCTTATTAAGGCAGTTAATGAGGGTTAAGGCGCTGGCAATATCCATTATATTGTTAATTGGATTTGCTGGCGTAGCTAGTGGACAAGGTCCATATTCAAGTTATTCTCAGGATAAAGTCAATATTTACGGATTGACAAAGACGAAAGAGGGCTTTCTAAGGCGGATAATGTCTGAGCAAGCCCTTTCGCTTGGATACTCTACGCTTGAATCAGATGTCCAGGCTTTAAGGAACTTGCCTAGTGTAGCAGAGGCCAAATACACTATTGATACCCTTGATCAGAACCCTGTATATAATATACTCATTGTAGAAAGAACTACAGCGCTGCCAATAATCAATTTTGGAGGTATACGTGGAAATATTTGGTTTCAAGTAGGTCTTACAGAAAACAACTTTAGAGGAGTAGGAGAGACTTTACTTGGATTCTATCAGAATAATAATGGAAGACATGCTGGTCAACTTTATTTCCAAAAGCCGCGTATCCTATCTTCTGATTGGGGTTATAGTCTCAATCTCAATTCATGGTCATCTCAGGAGCCAATATTCTTCGACGAAGGTACAGAGCAGTACGAATACACTAACAATGCAGTTGGTGCCAGTATATTGAGAAATTTTGGCCTCTTCAATCGACTAGAGTTAGGAGGGACTTATTTTGTAGAATCATATGAGCGCTCAGAAGGTCAGGGCGAAAGCCCGCTTGGACCCTCGGCTTTTAGTCTGCCAAAATTCTTGGCTAAGATAGAATATAAGAATGTCGAACTGGATCATCAATACTTCTATCTGAAGGGAATGGAGAATATCATTACCTATCAAAATGTGATCACGATTGACGAAAGGTCATTTTTCAATAGTATCCAATACCAAGGAAGATTATTTCTCAGGCCGAGACCTAAGTTGAATCTGGCATTTCGCGTGAGGATGGCCTTGTCTGATAATGATAATTCGCCTTTTGCTCCGTTTGTTGCTGATAGTCATGTCAATGTAAGGGGTATTGGTAATAGGATAGACAGAGGCACTGCTCAGCTCATTATAAATGCAGAAGCCCGTTATACGATCTATCATGAGGATTTTTGGGCCTCTCAATTGGTGATATTCTCTGATTCTGGAACTTGGAGGAATCCAGGTGGGCAACTATCTCAGCTCTTTGACCCCGACCAGTTTAGACAATTCGTAGGCGTAGGTGTACGGATTAATTATCAAAAAGTGTTTGGTGCTACTCTACGTATTGATTATGGTGTAGATATCTATGACCTAAGCCAAAGAGGTTTTGTTATTGGGCTAGGGCAGTATTTCTAAATTTTAATTTTTGTAGCTATTTCATTGCCAAGGGCAGGACGAGCTCTATAATCGCATCCATTCGCGAATCAGCTTCATAAAAATAAGGATCATAATCCATACAAGTCTCATAATCGGACAATGCAGACTTATATTGCTTCATTGCTAAGTAGATATCTCCTCTCTCAAAGAAGAGCTCAGCAAGATCTGGGTGGCTATCGTAACTGGTGTTGTTACTCATGGCCTTATTAATCTTAAGTGTGGCTACTTGTAGTAGGGCTTCTAATTCACTCTTATTTATCATGTATACTGTTAAGGGTTGTTGTTGGTTGATGTAAACATATTACTTTTTAATATAATATGTTTGATTTTAAGACCTGAGTGACAATTCTTAACAATCCTGTATACTAATGATACTTTAAAATTCCTATGACCATATTGCTTTAGCCAAATGCCTTCTTCCCATTCTTGCCTAAAGACTATCTTATCGTTCTATGATGGACAAGTAGCGTCGATGATCCGATTTATTCATGAATGATGCACGTTACACCTTGGACTGCCTACACCTCTTGGTCCATAAGGTCAGTAACCACATAATACCTTGGGTCATCCACAGTGGATTCTATATATTCATTCCACTTGGGGTTAGACTTAATAAGAAGTTTCTTGCACTCAGGGCTGAGGTGCAAGAGATTGATTTGACGACCAGAATCTAAATATTTGTTGGCCAAGTTCCGAAGTGCTTCCAGACCAGAATGATCACTTACCTTGGATTCCATGAAGTCTAACTCCACAGTTTGAGGATCATTTTTGACATCAAATTTAGCATTGAAGTTTTGGACAGAGCCAAAGAACAAGGGCCCCCATATTTCATATACTTTAGTTCCGTTTTCTTTGATGCGCTTTCTGGCTCTGATCATTGTTGCATTTTCCCAGGCAAATACTAAGGCAGACATAATCACTCCTGCAATTACAGCAATAGCCAGATCGTGCCATACCGTTATAACTGATACGGCAATCAAAACAATGGCATCAGATAATGGAATCTTATTGAGAATCCTAAAACTACTCCAAGCAAAAGTGCCTATCACCACCATAAACATAACACCGACAAGCGCTGCAATCGGAATCTGTTCTATAAGTTGAGAACCAAATAATACAAAACTCAGTAGGGTCATCGCTGCTACAATTCCCGATAAGCGACCTCGACCACCTGATTCTACATTTATAATTGATTGGCCGATCATAGCACAACCGCCCATTCCGCCGAACAGACCGCAGAGAATATTACCAAAGCCTTGTGCGATGCACTCTCTGTTACCACTTCCTCTAGTCTCAGTAATCTCATCTACAAGATTAAGAGTCATTAAGGACTCGATTAAGCCTACTGCTGCAAGTAAAAAGGCTGTCCGTAATATTATGCCCCAGTGATTTCCAATGGTGTCTGTCATGGCGAACAATTGACCTTGGAATTGTGGTAGACCCCCATTCAATCCGGTACCACCCCCATCTCTTATAAATGAGCCCACGGTACTTACCTCAAGTCCGCCTATAATAGTAATCGCAGCTACAATCACAATGGCAGCTAGTGCTGATGGTATCTTTGTAGTTAGCTTTGGAAGCAGATACATGATAGCCATCGTAAGTCCTACCAACCCCAGCATCGTATACAGTGGCATTCCTGAAAGGTAAACAGATGAACCGTTCACCATTTTCTTAAACATACCCAACTGAGATAAAAATATGACGATGGCCAATCCATTGACAAATCCCATCAT
>CAZPUF010000182.1:0-6368 GCA_964589705.1 uncultured Saprospiraceae bacterium
AATCATACCCGAATATCTAGAAAGACATAACATTTCCTTAGATATCATAATAAATAATGCTGGTGTATTCATTACTAAGGAAACAAAAACCAACGAAGGTCTCGATTACAGATTTGCCGTAAACTATATAGCACCTTATTGGCTTACAAAGAAGCTGCTTCCCTTTTTGGATAAATCAGATGACAAACGGATTATTAATCTAAGTTCAGCTGCACAAGAAACAGTATCCATTCCAGCACTCAGAGGACAGACTACCCTATCCACTCAATTATCCTATGCTCAGAGCAAACTGGCACTGACCATGTGGAGTTTTGATCTTGGACAGAAATTAAATAATACTGCAGTTATTCCTGTCAATCCTGGGTCATTACTCAATACACCAATGGTACAAGAAGCGTATGGCAGATATTGGTCACCCGCAAGCAAAGGCGGAGATATCTTATATGCGCTAGCTACAGATGATCAATATAGTCAAGTCACTGGAAAATACTTTGATAATGATCTTGGTGACAAGGTTGGGCAATTTGGACAAGCCCATAATGACGCTTACAATCCACAGCTTATTGCAGAACTCCTTTCCGCTACCGATGAAGTATTGCAAAACACGATAGGAGAATGACGCCGCTAAATAAAATTGCTCAGAAAGGAAAGCTTTCACTAGGCATAGTATTTCCACTTGAGGCTTACGTTGGATCAGTGCCTAGAATGGAAAATCAAATAGAACTAGCGCAACTAGCGGAAGAGCTGGGTTTTAAATCATTATGGTTTAGGGATGTCCCCTTGCATGACCCCACTTTTGGAGACGCTGGTCAGATGTATGACCCCTTCGTGTATATGACGCATATAATGAATCACACTAAGGACATAGCATTAGCCACAGGAAGCATTATACTTCCGCTGCGTCATCCAATACATATTCTAAAAGCTATCAACAGTTTGCAGATATTATCGGGAGGAAGAATCATCATTGGCGTTGCCTCTGGAGATAGGCCAGTTGAATTTCCAGCTTTTGGTAAAGCTCTATCGTCAAAAAACGAATTATTCAGAGATAGCTTTAATTATTTGAAAGCACTAAGCGCTGATTTCCCTACTTACAAATCAGAAGACTTTGGTTTCGCAGATGGCAAGGCAGACCTCCTGCCAAAGTCAACTATCAAAACACCATATCTCATTACTGGTCACTCAGGGCAAACCATGAATTGGATAGCCAAAAATGGAGATGGCTGGTTATACTATCCAAGAAACACTTACTTTCTATCCCATATGATGAATGATTGGCACCAATCATTAGAAAACACAAATCAGCCTTGGAAACCATTTATGCAATCATTGTACATAGATTTAATCCCCGGCAACAATGTCAAACCAACTCCGATACACTTAGGCATAAGGACGAGTCCAGATTATCTACGCCAACACTTGCTTACTATAAAAGAAATTGGCGTCAACCATGTTATTTTCAATTTAAAGTTTAATACACAACAGATTAGGGAGACTATGACGTTAATTAGTAAAGAAATCCTTCCTCACATATAATTACAACTGAACCTAGTAAATTACATCTTAACCATCAAAACAAGCATATGATCGCCATAAGGAGCCAAATTACTTTTTTGATTAGTCTTATAATTATTCTCCTAGGTATGCATGCCTGCAGCAGTCAAGATAATATTCAACCCAGAATACAGCCCACAGCCAATGCACCATATACCGACCCTTTATTTTTTATTGATGGTCAGCTGAGCCAATATATATTTGCCATTCATGAAGACCGACAAGGTAACATGTATTTCGGCACTAGTCTATATGGACTAATCAAGTACGACGGCGATACACTAATTTATCTAACAGAAAAAGATGGCCTTGCCGGAGGACGAATTACTTCATTTATTCCTGGACGGAATGACAGTCTTTGGATTAGCACTTTTAGTGGGTTGAGTTTGTATGATGGGGAAAAGTATACTCATATTAAATCTGGAAGCGATACACTTGGGAACAATATATGGACAACCTACCTCGACAAAGATGGACTCTTTTGGATGGGAACACTTGATGGTGTAAGTACATATGATGGTCATGAATTCGAAGCATTTCATCTACCAAAAGCTACAGTAACAGACACCAACACCATATTAGCTTACAACAGGGTATCATCCATCTTCCAGGATAGCAAAGGAAACTATTGGTTTGGGACAGATGGCTTTGGGTTGACGAAATATGATGGAAAAGCATTTACGCATTACACCAAAGAAGAAGGGCTCTGCGATAATAACGTATCTGGAATCAAAGAAGACAAAGCAGGTAGACTATGGGTTAGTACAATGTTTGGTGGCGTATGTATCTTAGACAATGAAACATTCAGTCCCTTCCCTGATACAGATAAGATTTCCTTAGTTGAAACCAGTCTACCCTATCATGCTACCAATGGTGATATCTGGTTCTCATCCGAGCATGATTATGTGTACAGATATGATGGACAAGAATATCATCATTATGGGAAAGAGGATGGATTAGAGTCATCAAGTGTTTTTAATTTCTTTGAGGATAGCAAGGGACGGATGTGGCTTGGCGGCTGGGGAGGATTATTTAGATTTGATGGGAAAAGGTTTTTTAGTGTGACTAAGAATGAGGGTTGGCCAAGAATAAAGAGTTGACTTAGTTAAAATTAGAAGAGCTATTTTTATAAAATAAATATGACTATCTGTTTCTGAGTACTTAGTTTGACCATCCCGATCTTCCTTTTAAAGGGAAGGAGTAAAGTCCCTTTTTAAGGGGACTTAGGAGTCAAAAAAGAGAGGTGTCCTTCAAAAAAATGTTAGATTTCTCTTAGTACTTAAAAGCCGTTAGTCATGGAAATAAATTTGATTTAAATCATGAGATTATTCACTATTCTAATTATACTTGTAATTATCAGTCCAATCTTTCATAGCTGCCAACAAGCACCTACTCAAAACAAAAATGAAGTATTGGTTTTGGGCGCCATCCATAGTGGCCACCTCACCGACAGCATTTACAATACAACCTACCTAGATAAACTCATCAAAGAAATAAAGCCAGATTTTATTCTTGCGGAGATTCCTCCTGACAGAATGAAAGCGGCGATGGATGGCTTTGTCAAAGACGATACTATTTCTGAGCCCCGAGTGATGCGCTTTCCTGAGTACACCGATGTGGTATTTCCACTGAGCAAGACGATGGATTTTGAAATCATCCCTACTGCCGGATGGACCAGACCAATGGCAGACGAAAGATCAAAAAAATTGAGAGCCATAAGCAAGGACAGCAATCGGGTTGCTGATTGGAAAGCCTATCAGGATGCCAATAATAAATCCGACTCACTCTACAAGGCTACCAATAAAGTAAATGATCCGTACTTCATCCATACCAATGAATATGATGACATACAAGATGTCTTTTTACAGGAATACAATCGACTCTTTAATGTCGAACTTGGATTAGGCGGCTGGGACAATATCAATATAGCTCACTATTGGAACATAGAAAAAGCGATAGAAAAGCACAGATACAAAGGCAAACGCATGCTTATTATCTACGGTGCAGGCCACAAAGGTTGGTTTCTACGAGAGCTGCGTAAAAGAGATGATATTGTCTTATTGGACATGAAGCCTTTCTTGGATGATATTAATTAAGTATGATTTTTCTAGTTATCCTAGGGCCTAAGTACCCTGGATTTCTTTATACCTAAATGCCACCATACTCTTAATAAGTTCTATTGGAAGAGGTTCTCCAATTGGAAACTGAACGGAGCCTTTACCTGTCTTATAGAACTTCAGTTCATCCTCAAATGCAGTAATTGTTGTAGGGAAGGGGTAAAAGCTAACATACTTTTTATAGCCAGCTATCATGAGTTGATAATCTTTATTTGCTCCCGGAACAAGCTCAAATGTAGGTACCTTATAATTAGGCAACTCAATGGCTTTTGGTACAGTTTCAATTATAATATTGCGTAACTCTTGCAATATGACTTGTGACGCTTGCGGTTGGCTAGATATATAATCATCCACGGTTTTATATATCGGCATTCTCCCTTTCTTAGCCATAATCTTCTATCTTGATATTCGTATTATGTCGAAGCTAATATTGATGCAAATTGAGGCAGCGCCGCATCCATACGCTTAGCTGATTCATCAGCGCCCAAAGTATGAATAATTTCAAATAAGTCAGGTCCCTTTAATGCACCACATATCATTATACGTAAAAGCGGTAAGTAGGCACCCATCTTAAGACTGTTGTCATTAAGAAAGCCTTTGACCTCATCTGCTAATCCTTCTGCCGTATTACCCTCTTCCAATATCATGGTTTTGATAGTACTAAAGTGAGAGTCCTGATCTGGTTGGTATCTTTTTTTGACTTGCTTCTCATCATACGATTCAGGTGCATTAAAGAAAAAAGCACCTCCTGTAAACACATCTGCATGCACTTGCATACGATCCTTCATGAGTCCTATGACACTTTTGAGATAGTCGTCGGAAGGAGAAGATATATTCTCAGGCATGGCTGCTTTGACAGGTACCAAAAGTTCTTCTGCTGTCTGAGACTTTAAATATTGTTGATTAAACCAAAGAGATTTATCTACATCGAACCGAGCTCCGCTCTTGACGATTTTCCCCAGTGAAAACAACTCTATCATTCTGTCTACTGATAATATCTCTTCATCATTACCCGGACTCCATCCCAGCAACACTAAGAAATTAAGCAAGGCGTTTTGATTGTATCCGCTCTCGCGGAAACCAGCATATATTGCATCTTCCTTTTTATCATGCCATTGCAAGGGAAATACAGGAAACCCAAATTTTGCGCCATCTCGTTTACTCAATTTACCCTTACCTGTTGGTTTGAGAATCAGCGGCAGATGACAAAACTGAGGCGGCGTCCATCCAAAGAATCTATACATCAAGACATGATGCGCTGTACTGGACAACCACTCCTCTCCTCTGATGACATGAGTGATTTCCATCAAATGATCATCCACTATATTCGCCAGATGATAGGTTGGCATGCCATCTCGTTTGAGTATGACTTTATCATCCAACTCATTGGTATTGAATGTCACTTTCTCTCTGACACTATCTTCAAAAGAAACCTCTTCATTGAAGGGCATTTTGAGTCTGATGATGCCTTCTCCTGCCGCTATAAGCTTGTTAGATTCCTCTTCAGAAAGGGTTAAGCTATTGCGCATCTCCATTCGGATTCTGGCATCATACTTTGCACTATGATGGCCTTTCGCCTCCTGATCTTTTCTCATTGCGGTCAACTCATCAGGGGTATCAAAAGCATAGTAAGCGTGGCCTTTCTCTACCAGCTCTAGTGCATATTTAGCATATAACGATTTTCTCTCAGATTGCTTATAAGGCCCAAAATCACCTCCATATCCTGGCCCTTCGTTTGGTATCAGGCCCAGCCATTCTAGCGATTCTTTGATATATTCTTCAGCTCCCGGAACCAACCTGGTCTGATCCGTATCCTCAATCCTCAGTATAAAAACACCACCTTGCTGCTTGGCTAGAAGGTAGTTATATAAGGCAGTACGGACTCCACCTATATGTAAAGGTCCTGTGGGGCTGGGGGCAAATCTTACACGTACACTCATTAGATAATCACTTTATTTATAATGAAGGAACGAAGGTAAGTTATATCGATTAGAAAGTACATTATTGCCTTGAGGTCTAAACATTTGTAGCTCGTCTGTTATTGAATATAAATGGGCCCGCTACAAAAACCTTAGTTGGAATGAAACATTAAAATTTCACGGTCTTTACGAAAAATTCATAATTACAACATGAAACAGTTATTCTTTTTACTTATTACAGGTTGTCTTATAGCATTTGCTTCAGTAGATATACAAGCGCAAGGAGACTCAAAATGGGCTGATATAGATAAGAGCCCACTGGACATGGCCTATTATCCAGCAAACGTTGCTTGGCGAAATTACCTGACTGGAGAAGATCGAAACAAGCGACCTCAAATGAGAATTGTCTATTCTAGACCTTCCATGAAGGGTAGAGAAATATTTGGCAACTTAGTTCCTTTTGGTGCAGAATGGAGATTAGGGGCAAATGAGGCAACTGAATTAACGTTATATAATGCAGTAAACATTGACGGCACCACAGTGCCCAGAGGTACCTATACCATGTCAGCTACACCAGCAAAAGACCATTGGATGATCCACCTTTCAACTCAAGGCAATATATGGGGCTCAGAGAAAAGAGACCAAGAGCAAACTATAGCCTCAGTGAAGGTAATGACAGAAACATTGGATGATTCTAGTGAAAATCTCTCTATGACATTCCAAAGAATAGATGATGAGATGGCCTTCCTTGTAATAGAGTGGGATAAGACCCGCGTCA
>CAZPUF010000183.1:0-6357 GCA_964589705.1 uncultured Saprospiraceae bacterium
ACTATATATATACCTTTGATGCAAAATTAATAAGTGTGAAAAAGCATCATATATTTATTGCTGGCGGTGGTGGAATCGGTAAAGCTACAGGATTGATCTTGCAGGCTACCAATCATTTAGATTGTGAGATAACAATAGCAGACAGATTTGAAGAAGCAGCCAATGGTGCCGCTAGTTATATTAACGGAGGATCCCAATCTTCAAACACAAGTGGTCTTCAAATTCCCGAATCAGGGACAAATGACGATCTGGACAAAGTCCTGCAGTCATCAGATATAATTCTTGATTGTTTGCCAGGAAGTCAAGCTCCTCGACTAGCAGAATATGCTAAAAAATATGGCTGTCACTACGCCAATCTCACAGAATATGTCAATGAAACGAATCAAGTAACTGAAATTGCAAAGCAATCAAATACTGGATTTATCCTCCAAACCGGATTAGCTCCTGGCTATATTAACATCATTGCCCACCATTTGTACAAAAGGTTTTGTAACAAATTCAATGTGGACAAAGTAGAGGCAATAGATATGCGAGTAGGTGCCTTATCTAAAAATGCGCGAAGTCCTTATTTCTATGCTTACACCTGGAGTCCTATAGGTGTCGCCACAGAATATGTAAAGGATGCTATTGTTGTACAAGACTATAAGACTACCTATATCCCATCTTTATCTCAAACAGAAGCAATCATCCTAGATGGAATAGAGTATGAAGATGACTTCACTTCTGGGGGTGCTGCTGATTTACCTTCTGCCTTAGCTGGAAAAGTTAGAAACCTAAGCTATAAGACATTAAGATATCCTGGGCATTATGCATGGGCCAAAAAGATTATTGACAGCACACCTTCAGGAAAAGATAAAGTAGAACATCTTAATGAGACGATGCTAAGTCAGATTCCTGCTGTAGAAGATGATATTGTAATTGTATATGCTTCTGTAAAAGGAAAAGATCAACACAACATACTAAGAGCTGAGGAAGAGACCTTACACATACAACCATCCCAAGTAGGCAAGCACATTCTAAGAGCGATACAAACGACCACCGCTGCCCCACTCTGCGAGTCAGCACGATTATTACTTGAGGGTAATCTTAAAGGACCAGTCTTTCAAAGTCAAATAGACACAAAGTCATTTCTCAATGGACCTTATGTAAAAGCTGTCTACAAAGAAATCTTATGACCACTGCTCATGAGATTTTACTAACCCAAAAGTGGCTTACTGATATAGTCATTGGATACGGACTTTGCCCCTTTGCATCCAAAGTATATGATGAGGGACAAGTTGATTTTAGCGCCATAGAATTCAGTTACCAATCCTTATTGGATGAAATGAATGAGAGCATAGACCGCATCATTGATGATAATAATCATACCTCTACCAAACTTATAATAATCAAAAAAGGTCTTGAGGATTTTAATGCCTATCTGGATGTCTACTATGCCTTGGTAGAAGAGCTTGAAAGAACCGAGCTAAGTAAAGTGGTCCAATTAGCCAGCTTCCACCCTCTGTATGTTTTTAAGGATAAGCAGTCAGATGAAGTCTCTAATTACTCCAATAGAAGTCCTTATCCGATTATACATATCCTCAAAGTAGCAGATGTCACAGCTGCAATAGAAAGTCATCCTGACATCCATAGTGTTGGACCAAAGAATATAGCCTTACTAGAACAGAAAGGATTGGCAGTCATTAAGCAATTATGGAAAGCTAATGGCTTTGTCAGGTAAATTGTTGTAAATATTTTCGTCCCTTTTTTACTTCTGCAAATCCAAGTAAGACCACAATCAAAATTTCTATAATTATATAAGCCCATCCATATATAGTAAGAGAAGATGAATGCAATATTGCCAATACTAAGGATAGGACGCAATACAAAATATTAAGAATACCAATTGTCATCAGTCGGCCTGGCTGCAAACTATCTTTGGAGAAAATAGCCAACATATCAAATATAAAAAATCCCGCAGGTATACTTGCAAGTACTTTAAGTGCTGAAACTGGAATCCCAAAGAAGGATTGTAATCTAACAAGAACAATTCCTAACATGATCACAGAGACAGTCGCTCCTACCGCATCCAGAATAAGAAATTGTCTCACTGATAACATGCTATCTTATAATTCTAAATTGATTAACTTTTAAAACGTTGGCGGAGACATACTCCAACTTTTCTACTGTAGCAGAAGGTGGACCTTGATGACACCAGCTTAGAAAAGCATGGACTGCACTCTTAGTCCCTTCTACATATATTTCAACGCTACCATCACTAAGATTTTGTACAGTTCCTGATACACCTATCTGATCTGCTTTTTGTTTGGTAAAATATCTAAAGCCCACACCTTGGACTATACCCGAAACATTGATTTGATATGCTTCTTTCTTACTCACTTACTTATTGAATACTATTGATAAAATCATCCACAGCTTGGTATATCATACTATACACACTGCTAAAACCTCCTTCATAATATGGATCAGGCACCTGTCTATTCTGTCCAGGATAGGTATAATTAAGCAACATACTCACCTTCTCTCTATCTGCATCTGAAGGGGCCAATTGAAGGATGTTATTATAATTACTGGCATCCATCGCAAGAATATGGTCAAACTTTGCAAAATCATTCTTCACAAATTGTCTTGCTCTTTGAGATGAAATATCTATTCCATTCTCCATGGCAACTTGAGCAGATCGCCGATCAGGTTGTTCGCCTGCATGCCAAGCACTTGTACCTGCACTATCGACTTCCCAATCCAAACCTAATTCAGCTATCCTATTTGACATTATCCCATGGGCAAGTGGAGATCTGCATATATTTCCGAGGCACACCATTAATATTCTCACTTATTCAATTTCTTTTCTGATGAATAATTTATACAAGCAAATCTATAGACATCTTATGGCATCTCGCAATCAATCTAGCATACAGAGGATTTTTCTGTAAGACATCCTTATTTCCCAAAATGATTAAATGCTCTCGGGCTCTCGTCAGCGCCACATTCAATTTCCGATCTATGCCTTCGTCACTAACATTACTTATAGCGTCCAACAGTATAGACTGACTTACCGCCAATGATATAATGATTCTGTCTCTAGCCCCTCCTTGATATCTTTCTATAGTATCTACTGTAATCTGGTCTTGACTGCTAAAGAAGTTTTGACTCTTGATCAACGCAATCTGTGATCTGAAAGGTGTAATAATTCCTAAAGCATTTTGATTGAAGTCCAATTGATTATTCTCATATATTTCAGCCCAATGCATCGCAATTTTTTCTGCAACTATGGCTTCATTCAGGTTGGTCTTACGTGTGATGTCCAACCCCCTTGGTGTATCTATGAATATCAATCTGTTATTAATCAGACTTTCCTCTATAACATTTTTAGACATCAGATCAGGTATACTTGATAGTCGAGATATACCCGCTAGTATGGACAACTTACCATCATAGAATTCTTCACTAACAATGGATACAATATCCTGATGCATCCTGCCTTGATTTTTTAATGTGCCTATAGCCCAACTCCATCCATTTGACTGACATTGCTTATACATTCTTTCGAACAAAGACATTCGACTATCTATTAATCCAATGGTATGCAATTGGGAATCCTTTACTTTACTGCGGTTAATATCTTGAGTCACAACTGCTGGTAATTGCTTATGATCGCCAATCAGAATAAATCGCCTAAATTTTCCGAGCATACCTATAACCATTGGCTCTAGAAGTTGCGACGCTTCATCTACAATTACTGTATCAAATTTTTTCAAAGCATATAATTCCCGTTTACCTTGAAATGAAGAAACTGTAGAGATAAATATGCGATGAGAATCAAATACGTCAAGAAACTCTTTGCGATTAGAGAGTGCTTCTGTTTTACTATGAAGTAAATTGTCTTTATACCTGTCATCAGTAGAATATCTTGATCCCACCCTTATATATGCCTTACCAACTGAGCCTTCCACTGCTGCACATATTTCGTCTACTGCTCTGTTAGTATAAGCCAACAAAAGTATGTTTTCTTGGGTATCAGCATATAGATGAGATACCATTTGAGAGATCATGATACTGGTCTTACCTGTGCCTGGCGGACCCCAAAGAAGATAATAATCCTGACAAGACAAGGCCTGGTTTAGAATTAGAACTTGTTCATCTGTAAGTCCTTCAGGTTTGTAGTGTGTCAGATTACTCGGTTTTTGAGGTGCTTGAGCTCCTAGAATTTTTAGCCGATAAGATTCATCAGAAATCATGTAATCATATAATCCATGGAATTGTTTTCTAAATCCACTATCCAAAACATCTGCTTCCAAATTCCATAATCGATACTTTCTAAATATATCAAAGTTCTTTTGTCTGGCTCTAAGTCTAACGGTCACGCCTTCTGGAGATATTTGAAGTATTGTGCATTTAAATAACTGATGGCTCAGTACAGAGATTTCTTCTCCTTCAAAAGGATATAATACAGTGATATCTCCTACCCTAAATTTGGATAATCGATGGCTTGCTTCTGTAAATGTTAGTGTCAATGTTGGTACCTCTGCATCTGTATCATTAGAACTGACCTCAAGATGAGATAGCACAGTAAACATATCTCCTTTTTCCAATAATGGATCTAGCCAAAGAGATGCTAAGCCATTTGAGGTGTAGATACCGTGTCTACCAATTTTTGATAATTGAAATTCTCTTGAAATAAATGCAGTAAAATTTCTAAAATATGACCGCTCCATTTCTGTAAGTCTTCCATAGGCATCCCAAAATCTCTTCGCATCTCTTCTCAGGAAGGTATAACCTTCTGGTATATTATCTGGATCTAACTTAGAAAGTATATGTGCATAATCATCATTATCAACTTTTGTCAATATCTCTTCCAAGAGAATAATTCTGTTTCTCACCCGAATAGCCTCTAGTTGCTTATCTCTTACCTTTGGCGCAAACCTCAATCGCTTCCCATCATGCCCAGAGTACAAGATATAGTTAGTGGATTTGACTTTCCCATCATATACTGATTCCAATATGAGATTATAGAGCAAAGTTTGGATATAATGATTCTGATTAAGTCCATACTTATGCGCTTGATATAATCGTCCGCTCTTAAGCTCTACTATATCAGACTTGGATTGACTTTCATTATAGTGATATAAGTCAAGCCGTCCTTGTATTCCAAACTCATTGGAGTAGAAGCTAGGCTCAAGATATGATCTCTCTTTGGTAATACCTGCTTCAGCTAATTCATCAGAGACAACTTTTTTTAGATTATTGAAATGTACTTTGACTTTGGATATACAGTCTTTAACCTCTCCATCATTCATTAAAGAAAAGGCTTCCGGAGCCATTCTAAATGTTTGCTTTACAACATCCGAAAACTGCAAAGAAGGATTATGTATCAAATCATCCAAATATTGATTGACGATATTACCTATGAGCATATGCACAGAAGTATCAGAAGGAATAAGCTTCTTGCCCAGGTAAGATAACGAGGTTGCTCCTGCTGTAGAAAAGCATTCTGATATAGAGGTGACGCCTAACAGCATATCAGGTCTGAGTACGATACCTCTTGCAGTAGCTTCCTGATTAACAAAAAAACTCACATCTACTAGATTCACAGCTAGCGGAAGAGGCATATATCTCTGGACCTGCTTAAGCTCTTCTAGACTTTCTTTATTTTCTAGGGAGACGGTTAACACCAAATCAGGGTTCGCTTTGGTGATCATAGAAAATTGTTGGCTATCATCACTTATGGAGATAAGTAAGCCCTCTACTATGCGCTTATACTCACTTTTACTTTCCTTCTCCTTTCTTGTATCCAAAGATGGTCGACTATAATTTGATGCCCAAGGAAAGTCAGTGACCAGCTGTGCTATTGTATCAATAAGGTAAAAACCCAAAAGTCCATGATCCTCAATATCACTATTCTCTACTAGGCCTTTCTCCATCACCTTACGGAAATAATGTGCTTCAAATATTAATGGGCCTGGTAAATTATATTGAACGCCTGCAAAGGCAATCCTGCTAAAAAGCGTCGTAAAAGCAATCGATTCGGAAGTCGTAATATGCTCAAAAAATAATGAGTAGCACTGGAATATTTGCTGTAACCAGTCTTTATCTCTAATCTCAGACTCAGCCAAATGCCCCAGTTGTATTTCGAAAAGTGCTAAGTCAAGGTCTAGAGTTGCCATAATCCAACCAACTTAGGAAAAATAATTTTAAGATTTAGATTTATTAGAATTGAGCAAAGACCACTATTTGTATTAAGCAAAGAATCATTTAGATATGCTTTGGGAGCCCAATTTGGTGCATTTTTAATCATTAAAATTGTTAATCCTAGAAAGATTAGTAAGGTTATGGAACTATCCTGGACTCATATATATT
>CAZPUF010000184.1:0-6140 GCA_964589705.1 uncultured Saprospiraceae bacterium
ATAAGATTATTAGTAATTATACTCATTTCGCTTGCAATTAAATTGGAAGCTCAAGAGCTTAAGTTGTCTAATACTCTCCAGAAGAGATTTGTAGAAGTATCACTCTCTAACAAATCTCATCGCTATATAATGATGATTAATATGTTGCTTGCCTACCAACTTGAATCCAGCATTTTCTACAGCTGAGACTACTTTATTGATTTTAATGGCCTTTGTACAAACTTGGTTGTCTTTGACTAAGGATAAATCAGGTTCCAGCAAAAGCAGCTCACCCTCTTCCTTTAGCGCCTGACTTATGGACTTCAACATCTGCTTTTTCTTCTTGAAATGGTGGAAGGTGTTTCTGACTATTATTTTATCGCACGAACCGATCTTAAGATTTGTATGCTTTTCCTCACCTATAATATAAGATAGATTATTACTGGCAATGTATTTCTTATATAACTGGTGTCTATTTGCAGTTGAGTTAACAGTGTTAGCGCCTAACTCATTTATATAGTAAGAGATGCTATCATGCACCATGCTTGTCACCAAGGAGAACATGCCATTCCCTGCACCTATCTCGCCCACTACTTCTCCTGGAGAAATGTTGTAGAATTCTAGTTCTGTAAGAAAAGATGGATGCTTATTAATTACATACGGGTATTCAAATTCTAGAACACCCTCTAAGATGAAGGATATTAATTTTCTATTCTCATGAATTACATGTAGGTCCTCTTCGGTAAGCGTTTTCAAAAAGGACATAGTAGGGTATTTCCTAGATGCCTTACGTAGCATGCTTTCAGTAGAATCAATGTCAGGTTTCCTGCTTAGGTAATTTACAAAATCATAGAAGGACCTGGAAGATGCTAGACTAGAGGGAAGCTTTTCTGTTACTTGCTTTAATCTCTCTGCAGCAGGTGGGTTAGTTGAGAGTAGCTCATTGCGAAGCTGAGCAAAACGGGGCATAGCATATGAAAAATCAGTTTGAGCATGTAGGCAAGTAAAGCTTGATACTAACAGCACCATCATGTACATCAAATATGTAGGAAGCTTCATTTTTGTCCTACAATTTTTTAACCAGAGGGTAAGCCTATATGATGACAAAATCACCCCAATTTAATTAAGATCGATATAATGCTTGCTAAAGAATTGTCTGTACTTAGCTGCCGATCGCTGCTTGATGACTTCACGATAATTTTTTTGCGTAGCTGCATAGATATCAAATTCTACTTTCTCAGTATCCTTTATACCATTCTGCCTGATTACATACTCATCTCTATTATTAAGTACCCCTTTGTAATAGTTCATCGCCTGATCTTTGCCTTTCTTAAATGATCGAACGATGACTACCTGAGAGCCAACATCAGGATTAAGTGTAATGTCAGATATATTAAGATTATCTCTTCGGTGATACTTTTTATTATAGTTTGACATGGCAACTTTAATATCCTGCAATTGCTTTTGATCTTTATTATAGACGACGACGAAGATATAATGTAGCTTATCATCATCCAGTGTAAACTCATCCTGTGCCTCATCATATAATATGTCATCGAAAGCTTCTTGATCTCCTTTAAGAAATCTCAGAATCTCATTGGCTTTAACCTCTTCTGGGGTGTCCTTGTGTTTTCTGATAAGATTCTGAAGCTGCTTGATGTATTGCTGCTTACCTTGAGTATTGCCATAACTCATGGCAGCCAGAAGGTCAAATTTTGCATCAAACGAATCATCGTTAGGAAATAGTTCAGCCTTCTCATTGTACCGATCTAATACCGCCTCATATTGTCCATTATCAAAAAGCTTATAGCTTCGCTCATAATAAGCAGCAATTGTTGCTTCAGTACTTCTAAGCTTCTTAGAATAATTAGGATCCATGGCCAACTGGGTAAATTTGGAATCCGGAAATTCAGATTTCAATATATTAAGTACCCGATTAGCCTGTATATTGTTGTTTTTATCTTGGTGAGATCTATACAAGTAATATAACGCTTCATCACGTTTGTCGAAGGAAGGAAATTCCTTTTCCAATCTTTCCAAAGCTTCAATAGATCGATCATAATTCTGTAATCTCTCTCTAAAAAGAACTCCCAAATTGAATAGTGACCCAGCTATTTTTCCTTCAGCTAATGATTTTTTGGCGTCAGTCGTAGGTACTTCTCTAAGGTAATCTTCTATTTGCTCCTCGGATACTTCTACCTCATCAGGGTCCAAACTCTCAGCCTGCTGGTTATCCAAAAGCCCTGCATCAGCTCTTAATGATCTACGCCAATTATCTTCTATTATCCTATCATCTCCCCACTGCCTTTTAAAGCTGACGATTCCTTGTACAACAGTGGCTTGATTGTACGCGAAAAAACTACTGTTTCCAAATCCTGCCTGTCTATTAGCTCCAGAAACAAATACATTACTTTCTCTATTCAGTATTGGGTCATCGCTATCCGGTTGCTGCACCGTTTGTTCTACAATAGCATTTCTTGCTAGCTCTTTCAATTCTTCTTCAGAAAGGCGGCTCATCCTCAAGAGACTATCCTGGTATTCTATAATCTCAATATTTCTGGCTATTCCAGACAGATTCTCTGATAATCTCTTGACTTGTCTGCGTCTGTCGTCTGTCAACGCCATTTGCTTGAGCACTTCATCATAATTCTTTTTAGCCTTAGCATAATATCCCTGAGTATAGAGTAATTCTGCTAATTTGTAATACGCCTCTAACTTGACATTCTTATTTCCACCAGATGAAGCTATCGCCTCATTAAAATCATTTATGGCTCCATCTACATCTCCAGAATTCAGCTTAATTTGGGCTCTGGTAAAATATATTTGGTCGCTATAATTGTTGTTTTTTCTGTCGGCAGACATCTTGTCCAATCTGGCCAGCGCATTGTCCTTAGATGTTTGTCCAGTCTTATATGACAATTTAAGTTCATTTAATTCTGCGTTGAACTTCATTTCATATTCAGGACTAAACTTTTTTGCACGCTTGTATTCTGTATAGGCTAAGGCCGCATTATCTTGATGCTCATATATTTGCCCTTTGATAAATGCATATCTGGCTTTCAACGTTTTATCTTTCTCTAGATCAATGGCCTGATCCAATTCTATAAGTGCATTATCATGCTCGCCTAATTTCATGTGTAAATGAGCTTTGACAGCTGGCAACTTTTTTGACAAGTCCTCGTCCAAAAATGATGTAGTCTCTAATCGCTCTACTATGTTACGAGCAGAAGAAAATCGTTCTGTTTCAAGATATGTTCTCGCCAACCAATACAAGCCAGTATAGAATGAAGTCCTGTTCTTGAAGATAGCACCTTCTCCCTGGGGTCTCTGCAGCTTAGCTTGTTTCTCTTCTTCTTCCTTTCTTAGCTTCTCTTTTTCTTTCTCATATCTTTCTTGTTCCTTTCGCGCTTCTTCGGCGGCTTCATCCACAACTTTTTTCGCCTCCCTCTCTTCCTTGGTCATACTAGCAGTAGGAATCTCTGTCTTTTTTGCTAACTCCGCTTTCTCTTTTTCTAAGGCTGCATTTCGCTCTTCTCTCGTTTTATATTTTTTCTTCTTTTTCTTCTTTCCACTACGGGATCTTTCATTTCGTAATTTTCGCTCAGCATCTTTAGCCTTTTCTTCTGCTTTCCTTTTTTCCTCTCTTTCCTTTTCAGCTTCCTTTCTTTCCTTATCCTTCTCTTTTCTAGCTTCTTCTCTTTCTTTCTTTAATTCTTTTGGAGATTTCCTTTTGGCTTTAGTGTATTCCCTCCCATAAGGGTTTAGAGGATCAAACTCTTCTTCAAAAAACTGGAATGTCTCCTCTGCAGATGCATAATCTTGCTTCAGATATTGCGCCTTTCCCATCAAAACGTAACAGTCGTCTACATAATTACCTATGTCATGTATCGTCGCCACAGTAATCACTTTCTCAATCGCCTTATCCATCTGAGGAGCAATCGAGGTTGGGTTATCGAACTCTACAGAAGCATACACTGGTAGTATCTTGTTGTAGTTGTTCTGCACCGCAGATTCCATCTCTTGCTCAGTCAAGGTCATAATCTCTTGAGCATTGAAATATCCATTGTATTTCGATGTCGTGTTATGGTAGAACTTTTTAAACTTAGTAACCTCGTCTTTAGACTTGGTCGTAGAACAACTTGTCCACACGGAAAGGGTGATTACTATACTTAAAAATTGTAGTGTCTTCTTCAAAATATCTAAATCGTCAGATTATGAAAATGTCTTGTTTCTGGGAGTAGCCATATTGTTCGATATAATGCACTGATTACAAACGATTTATATTGTATCTATAGTATATCGAATGAGGAGGATTCTCCAAGACTTAAACGTCCAAGTTGGCTAATTCTTGTACAAAGAAAATGCAAATTTTAAATGGATGTCGTAATGGATATTATACACAAATGAAATTTATATATAATCAACTCATAATCAAGGTGGTATAATTAAATTTTTCTGTTATCAGAACAAAATTTATATAATTCTGAGTAGTTATGGCAGCTTTAACACGAAGGCCTTAGTTTTGTATCCAATTTTTAACTACTTCAACATCTGAGAGTTGTAATGGCGGAATTGACCGAAAAAAGCAGTGTAAACCGTACAGATAGATACAGAGTTGTTGTCTATGATGACGATACCTTAGCAGAACTTCGCACCACCAAAGTGACAAAATCAGGTATTCTCATTGGCCTTATCCTGTTTTTCCTTACATCGAGCCTGCTCACTGCCTTATTGATATCTTATACCCCACTCCGTTATTTGGTCCCTGGATATGCAGACATTACAAATAACAGAACCTACATGGAAATCTCAAGTAAGATTACAGCCTTGGAGGAAGAATTGGATGCACAAAGGACCTATACCAATGGTCTTAAAAATATGCTTAACCCAACAGGAGCAAAAATTTCCGATCTGTCAGGTCTGGAGAAAGCCAGTGGTGGAAAAATGGATAATGATCCTACAGCCTTAAATATTCCCCTAGATCATTACTATTTCTATAGTCCATTAAATGGTACGGTAAGTTCTCAATTTGATCAGGAGCGCAAGCATTTTGGTATAGACATAGTTGCTGAAAAAGATAGTCCTATCAAGTGTATATTAGACGGTGTCGTTATCAATGCAGATTGGTCCGCAAAGACGGGTAATACCATTAGTGTCCAGCACGATAATGACATAATCTCCGTGTATAAGCACAATTCCAAATTACTAAAAAACATCGGCGAAAAAGTACAAGCTGGAGAAGCGATTGCCATCATAGGCAATACTGGGCTGCATAGTAGTGGACCTCATGTACACTTTGAGCTATGGCAAAAAGGTCAGCCTATTAACCCATTGAAATATATCGACTTAACTAAATAACATATTAAGGTATGAGTAAGCAACTCAACGAACTAAGAGACAAAGATGGAAATGCGCTAAGCCCTGTATTAGCAGACGACACCAAGAATTTCCTCATCGATATAGATGGAACTATTTGTGATGACATCCCAAATGAGGAGCCAGAAAGAATGGTAACGGCTGAGCTGTACCCGGATGCCTTAGAAATACTTAATAAGTGGTATGACGAAGGTCACATTATCACCTTCTTTACTTCAAGAACTGAAGCGCATAGAGAGGTGACAGAAACTTGGTTAAACAAACATGGCTTTAAATATCATGGCATGTTGATGGGTAAGCCACGTGGGGGTAACTATCATTGGATAGATAATCATTTGGTCAAAGCCACACGATTCAAAGGCAAGTTTACAGATCTTGTAATGGCTCAGAAAAACATAGAAGTTTTTCAGGATTAATCTCCTAGATATTTCTATCTAATATATCCTTAATAGCAACCTTAGGGTCGGTATATAAGAATGGGTAACCTTCATGGTTAAGCCTAGTCGGCTCTACACGCATGCTATCCGTGAGCATTTGGGTCATTTCGCCTAATACTAGCTTGAGCGCTATTGCAGGAACAGGGGCAGTTAGCCCAAAGCCACCCTTTGCCTTTTTCATGGCCTGGACCAAGGTCTTTATTGTAATTGGTTGGGGTGCAGTTGCATTGTAAATGCCCTGATAAGTCGCATCTTCCATACACTTCAGTATGATCTGACAAATGTCATCAATGTGTACCCAGCTATAGTAAGCTGAGCCATTGCCAAAATATCCATACACGCCAAATG
>CAZPUF010000185.1:0-6128 GCA_964589705.1 uncultured Saprospiraceae bacterium
AGTAGCTTACAATTGCATCTAATTGGTAATATATTTGTTTAATCATCGTTACTAACACATAAAACGTCTAAAATGAACAAAAATCACTTAAATGCAATAGCTAAAGTCTTTACTTTTTTGATAGTATTGACAGTATTTAGCTCTTGTGCTAAGAAAGGAGTTGGATGTCCTAATAATTTTAAGATTACACCAGCGATTACACTTCCTTTCTCTAAATAATAAAGTATTACATTGATCAGTTGTGGATATAAGAATTACAGCTGATCAATCAGATACTTTATTCAGCTCCAAATATGGAGCACATTATCATTCCGTTTATGGAGCATTAGAGGAGTCCATACACATTTACATCTCTGCTGGTCTCTATCATGCCTACCGATCAGGAAAATCCAAAGTTTCAGTTTTTGAAATGGGATTTGGCACAGGTCTTAATTCAATTCTTACTTTGATTGAAAGTCAAAAGCTTGGAATGGATGTGGATTATGTCGCAGTTGAAAGTGATCCAGTTCCTCAGGATGTTGTTGCTGCGCTTAACTATCCGAAGCTTTTTCCAAATCAGATGTTTGAAGACTTTTTCCATAAGATGCATCAATTGTCTTGGGACTCTTCACATAAGCTTACTGAATCATTTTCATTAAATAAGGTGCAAAGCAAAATTGAAGACACAGCCTTCAATAAAACTTTTGATATCATATATTATGACGCCTTTGCGCCTTCATGTCAGCCACACTTGTGGGAGATAGACATTCAACAAAAGCTATACTCACTTTTGAACAAGGGCGGTCATCTAGTCACTTATTGTACCCAAGGAGCATTTAGAAGAAATCTAGAATCATTAGGCTATCTGATAGAGAAGCTCAACGGTCCTGGCAAGAAAAGAGAAATGATTAGAGCCACCAAGGGGTAACCTCGTTTCATGATGGAGAAGGTCAAGTAGCTTTTTCCTGTTAAAATTCAATTTGGTTGGGGACATTCTTATCTTGATCTCCTATGAAACGAATTGCATTACATTGGCAGATACTTATAGGCATGATCTTGGGTATTGTGTTTGGGTTAGTGATGTCCAACGTAGGATGGGGAAAGTCTTTTATCGTGGATTTCATCAAGCCTCTTGGGACCATCTTTATTAGTCTCCTAAAGCTTATTGCCATACCTCTCATCATTGCGAGTTTAATAAAAGGAATCTCTGATCTTAAAGATATTTCGAAATTTTCTAAGCTTGGAAGTATCACCATTTTTCTATACCTGATTTCTACATTCATTGCAGTGACGATAGGCCTAACCTATGTCAATCTAGTAGAACCTGGAAACAGCATGTCTCAGGATACAGTAGAGCAACTTAGTGCCTCATATAATTCATCAGCTTCAACGAGAGTCGATTCTGCACTAAGCCAAAAAGATAAAGGACCATTACAATTCGTTGTTGATATGGTGCCTGATAATATTTTTGCTGCAGCCAGTAGCAATGGTAATATGTTGCAGGTCATTTTCTTTACTGTCTTATTTGGAATAAGCCTTCTCTTGGTTAAGCCTGAAAAAAGCAAACCCATCAAGGACTTTTTTGATAGTCTTAATGAGGTCATCATGAAGATGATAGACCTCATAATGCTCATAGCGCCTTACGCTGTATTTGCTCTTTTGGCTTCACTTATAGTTGAGACCGATAATTACGACATTTTTGTGGCCTTAGCTAAGTATGGTCTAACTGTAATTGCAGGCCTTCTAACCATGGTCTGCATATATTTGATAGTGATCAAGCTGTATACGGGAGTTTCACCTGGAGCTTTTTTAAAAGGCATAAGTCCTGCCCAATTATTAGCATTTAGCACAAGTTCGTCAGCGGCAACTCTTCCAGTTACTATGGAAAGGGTTGAAGAACATTTAGGTGTAGACAAGGAAGTAGCCAGTTTTGTTTGTCCCGTTGGTGCGACCATAAATATGGATGGTACAAGTTTATATCAAGCGGTGGCAGCAGTATTTATTTGTCAGGCGTTGAATTATGGACTAACTCTTCCTGATCAACTTACAATAGTCTTAACTGCCACATTAGCTTCTATAGGCTCAGCGGCAGTTCCCGGAGCAGGTATGGTAATGCTGGTAATTGTGTTAGATTCTGTTGGTGTTCCTAAGGAGACACTTGCAGTAGGTCTGGCACTAATATTCGCAATAGATAGGCCATTAGATATGATGCGGACCGTCATCAACGTTACAAGTGATGCAACTGTATCTATGCTAGTTGGTAAGTCTGTTGGTAAACTATCTAAACCTAATGTTAAAAATTGGGACGATAATTATCAAAAAGTGACTTAGCGTATATAAGAACTGTCTTATATGTGCTGTTGTAAAATTATAAGGCAGTGAATTTAAAACGTCTATTACTTTTTATTACCCTTCTAACTATTCTGTCCTCCTGCCAGGAAAGACATGAGAGTACCCTATTGCCACAGCCTACCGATACGATTTATGTCAAATCTGACATGGAGGATGGCACCTATAGAGACTTGAAGAAAACGTGGTTTGAAGCTGTCCACTCTGCTGCATCCGATGTCAACTGGCGTCAAATTGAACTGCAGAATACTGCTGATAGATATAATGAGATAAAACATAAACTGAGGACTCCAAATCAGTCTAAATCAATAATTGCTGATGGACGACTAATTGGAGATTGGGTAGAAAAGGGAAGTATCAACCAAGCAGGCAGCATTATAAAAACTGCCTATAACGAATCCAATGATAGAATATATGCTATTGCTGATGGTGGATCCATTTGGAAAGGTGATCTTAGTAGATTTACCTGGGAAGTAGTCAATGACCAATTAAGATTTGATGGTCGATTTTTAGATATAGTATATCCTCCTCAATCAGATTACAGAATAATTGGCAGTATTGGAGGAATTCCACATTTCAAAGACAGTAATAATGATGTTTGGGTACAAGCAGATGGTTTTAACTCAAATGAAATTGCGACTATTAAGGATCAGCTCATTTTTGACAATGGGAAGTATATTGCCTTTCTATATTTGAGTGAAACTACTAACAGAGTCAGATTATATATATCTGACGATTATGGCTCTTCCTTCAGACCCATTCGAACCTTTGATTTCAACCAACTCAGACAGGTTTCTATTGCAGCGGAACAAGAGGATAATACTTTTATTTTGGTAGAACAATCAACTGCATCTTCTAGTAAGATATATAGCTATGATGCTACATCCGATATATTAAGATTACATACCGCCAATTCACAAATCAGATTTGGCGTTGCTATAGTCAATGTAGAAGTATCTAAATCTGGTAATGTCAGAACCTTATACTGCTATGATGAAAACAACATATTCTTCCGGTCTCGAAACTTAGGCCAAACTTGGGATCAACTCGGTCAATTACCGACAACACCATGGGAATCAGGCATTACAGTATCCAAAAGCGATCCTAACTTGATGATGTTGGGTGCTGTAGAGGTATATAGAAGTGGGAATGGAGGTAGAAATTGGATAAAAGCTAATGAGTGGTTCGAATATTATGAAAATAAGTCAACCGCGATACATGCAGACATCATGTATGTCAATGACTTTTATCGTCGAAATGGAGAACATAATATATTGGTAAGTAACCATGGGGGTATAAGCAAGTCTACAGACAGAGGTGCAAACTTTTTAAATATTGGTCTACAGGGACTAAACGCAAGCCAATACTATAGCGTAAGAACTTATCCCGCAGATGAAGATTACATTCTGGCAGGTTCTCAAGATCAAGGGCTACAAAGAGCATTTGATTTCTCCGAGGGGGCAGCAAATTTTCAGCAGTTTATATCCGGTGATTATGGCCATTTAAAGTTCACAAATTTGGGTAGGAGTATGTGGGCAATTTTCCCTGGTGGATGGATAACCTACTATCCAGATCCAATAAATGGCAGTTTTGAAGCAGACTTTGAATTACTTACAGGTAATCAGTCAATTTGGATGCCACCAATAATAACATCACCATATAATCCGAACAGTATTTTTATAGCAGGAGGGTCGATGCTAGGAACAGCAGGATCACATATTGTTGAAATAACCGTAGATGACCTTAATCAAATATTTGCTTCACAACGGCCATTCAATTTCAATACAGAAGGTGGTGTTGTTAGTGCAATGGCTTATAACAAGGCAGATATAGATCAATTCTACGTACTGACTACTAATGGAAAATTTTTCAAAAGCACTAACAGAGGTATTCAATTCGAAGAGAAAAAGGATGGGTTGGCTACAGCGCACAATCTATATGGTAATACAATATTGACCTCTTCTTTTGATGCCAACAGAGTAATAATTGGTGGATCAGGATATAGTAATCCAGCAGTATTCATATCTGAAGATGGAGGTGACTCCTTTACCTCTTTGATAAATGGATTACCGTTAACTACCGTTTTTGAAATGGTATATGATGAGAGCGAACAATTCATCTTTGCAGCTACCGAGGCTGGGCCTTATGTTTGCGTTGTCGAAGACAGAAGATGGTATTCTATGACTGATGGGATTGCTCCCAATCAGCGTTACTGGAGTGTAGAGTATCTTGCATCCAAGAATAAAGTTCGTTTCGCAACATTTGGTAGAGGCATATGGGATTTTGATATCCAACAACTAACAAGTACCGAAGATCGAATAGATAGAAATCAAAGCCTTAACATTTTCCCTAACCCAACTGAAGGAGAGATTACAATAAGTAATATTAATGGCAATGGCCGACTACGTGTTCTTAACACAAGCGGAAATGAGGTTTTACAACAAGACCTAAATGCCTCAAGATCAACAAAAATTGATTTGTCTGCCCTTCAAAATGGAATGTACTATATTATATTTGACGATGGATTTACTCAATCATCAAATATAGTCCTTAAAATATGAGCGAAGAGCAGTTACTTGGTGTAGGTTCTAGAGTTAAGCATCCAGCATATGGAGAAGGCGTAATTATTGGTTTGGACGTCGCAGCTTACAAAGTTGTATTTATGACTTATGGGCAAAAGCATGTCCTCAAAGAACAGGCCAATTGGGAAGTAATAGAAAATATTCCTGCAGAGCACAATGTTAGTTTTACTGAAGCAGAAAAATCTCTAATAAGAATACTAACAACCTATAATGGTATCCAACACCAGATTGATCTTGGTGATAAATGGAACAATGGGACCTTAGTACTTAAGCCAGAAGACGATGGACTTCAACGTAAAGAAATTCCCATTGAGACTTTCTTTCATAAGATTGTAATGGTAAGGGACAGACTTAGAGTTATGGAACAAAGGATTAACAGTTCTAAGTTAACAGACGAAGAGAAGGTCAATCTACAACAGTACATTTCCAGAATCTATGGCAGTTTGACCAGTTTTAATGTGCTGTTCAAGTACAAAGAGGATCACTTTAAAGGGGAAGGTAAGAAGGCTTAAATCAATTTCTGAATGGATTGAATAGCTTACCTACCATTTCAAAGCCAGTAAATAAATTCTGACCTTTCTTCATGGTTTCTTCTGTATACATTACATCTATTGGGTATTCGTAGACATTGCTCTTATTGATCTTTGCATTCTTGATAATCTCTATACAGAACTCAAATCCATTATAGGTAATCTCGAGGTTTTCAGCGAATCGTCTAGACATCACTTTCATACCAGATTGAGAATCAGAAACAACTAATCCTGTTACGAAGAAATTGACAATATTACCTAGAAAGTTGAATATCATCCTAGTTACAGGAATACCATTCTTTTTGAGGAATCGACTTCCAATAACCAAATCCATATCTTTATTCTCTATACACTTGATGAGCGGTATAAGATCTTTAGGATTATGCTGAAAGTCTGCGTCAATCGTTGCGATATATTTTGCTCCCCTACTGACTGCATAATCTATCCCAGTTTTAGTTGCTCCACCTGCGCCAAGATTGATCATATGGTCTAATACTTTCACTTTACTACCATAAGAAAGAGCTACAGCTTTGGTTTTATCAGCACTATTATCGTTAACTAGAACAATATTCTCAAATCCTAGAGCCAAAGTTGTTTCTATAACAGGTCTAATAAGCTTTTCTTCATCTTTAGCTGGGATGACGATATAGATTTCAGAGTGAGGAGTTTGGAACATACGCCACAAATA
>CAZPUF010000186.1:0-6070 GCA_964589705.1 uncultured Saprospiraceae bacterium
GGCTTATGAGATCAAACATTCTTCCAGGTGTCGCTACAACAATGTCTACACCTTTGTCCAATGCATTAATTTGAGGGTCTTGGTCTGTACCTCCTATTACAGCAAGCGTCTTTAAAGTGGTAAACTTTGCAATTTTCCTAAACACATCTGCAATTTGGTTGGCCAACTCATGAGTAGGTGCTAGCACTAAGCACTTAACACCCGTTACTCGGCGTTGGTCAAGTTTGGCTTTATAGATTAGATCAATGACTGGAATAGCGAATGCTGCTGTTTTTCCCGTTCCAGTCTGAGCAATGGCCATCAGATCTTCTCGATTAAGAATATTCGGTATGGATTTGAATTGAATATCAGTTGGTCTTCGAAATCCCAACTTAGCCAAGCCCTTCTTTACCTTTTGATGGATATTGTAATCTTCAAACTTCATGTCTACTTTTAAATAAAGGCTGCTAGTGATTCAATCTGACTAATTCTCTTCTGATAAGTAAAGTGAGTACTTGAGATATAAATAAAATACAAGCCCATTTAATGCCAACAAGTATCCAAACAAGAAGAAAGCAGAAGATAAACCAAATAGGAAATAACAACATGACAGATGCAATCTTTATAGAACCTGTAAATATCTTCTGAGACACCTTGGTTCTAATGATGTATTTGGTCAAAAAGATAGGAGGCCAATTCAAGATGCCAAAAAACTTGCCTATATGCGCTAAAAGTTTGTGATGCTTTTGATCTTCTAGATACTTAGAGTCATTGATGTTGGTTCTTAGATTCTCAAAACTTTGATTTTCATTAGATCTTTGGAATATTTTTTTCTTTTCGACATAATCGTCCGAATCATTAGGAATAACCAGCGTTTTTTGCATCCCCTCAGATATACCTTTTGTGATACTCACCAGCCCTTTATTTTTATGATCATTATAGGTATCAATGTAATCTTGAACCCTAAGCGGCTTTCCATAGTTAATGATAAGTTTATGGCCCGATGAAAAGTGATCGAAGTAGTTGAGTCCTACAGGTATAATTTTAATGTCATCCTCAAGTTGTGCTTGTGCCTGCAATGAAATTCTTGCTAAGCCTTTTGTCAGTGGTCTCAGATAGTAATCTAGTCCATGGTTACCCTCTGGAAAGATAAGCAAAGCCTGTTTGTTGGCCAATATATTCTTACATGTGTCAAATATAGCATCGTTCTTAGTCAGTGACTTATAGCCATCTCTGATACGGTATATGGGCATCATCTTAAGCGCATCAAGAAACCAATCAAACGGTGGCTTAAAAACATCAGACCTTGTCATGAAATATGTTGGTGTAGAAGATAATGCACCTACTATAATCGCGTCAAGAAAAGCGTTCTGATGATTGACGGCATATATATAAGGTCCATTTTTAGGCACATTTTTTTTGCCTACAATATCTAAGCCGCGAAAATAAAATCTCAATGAGACATTAGCTAGCAATTTCACTACTCTGTATATAATACTCTTCACTACTTTCTCCATATGGATGCTATTGTAATACCAGAAATAATATGCCAAATAGACCACCAAGCTGTGATGATAGCCATACCACCTAATCCTTCAAAAAATGTAAAGATTAACAATAAGCCCAACCCGGAATTTTGAATACCTGTTTCTATACATAGAGATTTTCTATCCTTCTGGGGCAACTTTCCTAGTTTCGCAGTCCAATACCCTATGAGCAAAGCCCCACCATTATGCAATAACACCAAGAGAAATACAGCTGATATGCAAGCCAAAAAGTTATCCATATTAGTGATGAAAGCACCTATAACTATCAACAAGAACATCATCATAGATCCTATTTCCATCGGCTTAGATAGTTTTAACGCCAATTGGTTAAAATGTTTCTTTGTAAGCATTCCAAGGATGATTGGAATAATGATAATCATCGCAATAGTCTGAAAGACTTCTAGCCATTCCAAGGTTATTTCCCTTAAGATCTTTTGGGCTGGAGGATACAAGTTTCCGTAAAAAAGAAAATTCAAAGGCGTAAAGAGAATTGAAGCTACTGACGTTATCGAAGTCAGACTTATGGATAGTTCCACATTTGCTTTGGCCAAAGAACTGATGAAATTAGAAATATTACCTCCCGGACAAGAGGCTACCAATATCATACCTAGCGCTATAGATGGAATAGGTGTGGTAAATAGAATCAATGCATAAGTAAATAGTGGTAGCAATACCAACTGAGAAAGCAAGCCCAAAATTACCTTTCTTGGTGTCCTGAATACAGACTTGAAATTATCGATTGTCAGATTAAGCGCAATCCCAAACATAATAAGGGCTAGTGTAATATTGATGTATATAACATTGGCCTTGTTAAAATTGAGGACTAGATCATCTATCATTACCTATGATTGAGTGACAGCTAATATAAGTCTGTAATTACAAATGTGTATGGCAATAAATAGTTTGATTTACTGCTAGGTGACAATTGGAAAGAAGGGTTAGAATGATTATCTAAATACTGTCACATTTCCAAACTCCAACTTTGTTTCGAAAAACTCAGTTATCTCAAAAAGATAGACATAGACGCCTGGTTGTACGTTAAGAGAATTCCAACCTGAAGAAGAGTCATTTATAGAGAGATCTGATCTGTCAAATTGTAGATTACCCCATCTATCATATACTTTGAGACTATAAGTGACATCATTTAGTGCTTCATCTATTGTTTGTAGGTATAGAAAACTATCATCAGTTAATATGTCAGAACCACCCAGAATATTAGGGATAAAATACCTATCTGGGACTGTTACGAAATTAACCGAAATGGTTAGTGAATCAGCACATCCAATTCGATTGCTTGCTATTATATTATAAGTAATGTCTTCATTGGAGTTGATTGTAGGGTTAGGACAATCTGTGCAACTCAAACCATTTGGTGGAGACCATACAACAGCATCGAATTCACCTTCAATTGACACAGGTAGTACATTATCTTGATTGGCAGTGAGGATAATATCTGATTCTTGAACTACCAATATAGGTATATCAAGTACCTCTAAATTAAGCGTGGCAACAATGGAATCACATCCAGTTTGTACAGAAGCTATATTAGTTACAAATGTTCCAGATTCGCCAAAAGTTTGATTGAAGTAGGTCACCGTCTCTCCCTCACATATTGCAGTGTCCAATGCGAACGTTGCTGGTGCTGGGAAAAAATCAAGATTTATAAGAAATCCTGCTGAATCACATCCTGTTTCTACAAATGGAATAACTTCTCCAAATGTACCTGGCTCTGTCAGCCAAACACCATTTATAAGCAAGGAATCATTCGCACAGAGTACAGTATCTATAGTCAAAGAAAGGAAATCGTCATGTAATGGACTATAGTCTACAGATTGACTAATTGTGTCCATACATCCCAAATCATCTGTTACAATAAGCGTAACTTCTCTGATTCCAGTTTGTTGAAATTCAATATTGAGATTTTGTTCGTCGCTAACTACGTTGCCATCAATTATCCAATCCCAATCTGTAACTGCATCGTTAGTTGTCGTACTTCTATCGACAAAATCTATTGGCGTCGCGAAACAAGTGTCTAAGTTTTCAATATCAAAATTCGCTTGAGTCATACCTGCTTTTATTACACTAAATAAAGCAGTGTCTCTACACTCAGTTCCATCATCAAGAACGACAAATCCTTCATAGGTTCCAACATCAGGTAAGAGTAAAGTCAACTCATTAATATTGGAATCTCTAGTCATAAAAAAATTACTACCATCTGGCGCATTGATAGACCACTCAAAATTATTTGCTGCTGTACCTTCGCTAGAGGTAATGATCGTTATAGTGGAATCAGAACATATATTGATTAAACTGATTTCAGAAGCACCATTTGTAATAACTTCCTCAGACTGTACTTCTACTTGGACTCTTTGGACACAGGGTACTACATTAAATTGAAAATCTCTTGTTAGACTAGTTAATAAAACGCCATTTCGAAATTCTTCCACACAGACCCCAACTACAAATTGACCACGCGTATTTGGCACTCCACTTATAATTCCAGTAGAAGCATTTATCCGAACAGCAGGTGATCCTAGCAGAGGTAGACCTGCAGTAAAAGGCGGCAAAAAAGTTACTCGACCAAATGGGGGTAAGCATCCATCTACTGGTGGTTCTAATAAGTCACATGGTTCTGGCCCAATAGCAAAACCTCCTCCTGATCTAAAAGGTGCACAGAATGAATATCGAACCTCATCACCATCCACATCGGTTACTGCTAGACTTACATCTAAATCAAAATTTTGGCAGATAAAGATTGGAGGGAACCTATCAAAAGTCGGACTGTTGTTCCCTACCCTTTGGGCTTCAGGCGTGATTATAATATTGAAAACACTACCAACAACATCGTTATCAATATTGCTGCTTGATCTATTACGACAACATAATTGATAGGCAATCATGTAATTCTCATCAATAACATCAAGTGTAACATCAAATTCATAATAGGCAGATTGAACACCAACATCATCTAATTCATCCAGACATGGATTATCATCTTGTATAATTACACTGGCATTTTGTGGGTCTGCTATTCTACTATCAAAAAAATCCCACGTACCATCTGGTTGTCTTTGATACACACCAAATTCGGCTTGTTCTTCAAATTCCGCTCCTGAAGCAAAATTATCAAGGTACATATTGAATCTTACCCTAAATGTAACTTCAGTGTTGTTATTTGAAAACGAAACAAAGGAATAAGACACATCACCACCAACAATATGTGATGCATGTAGTTGACCTGTCGGAAAAGCCAAACAATAAATAAAAAGCAAAACTGAAACTATTATCCCTCTCCTCATATGGCAAAATTGAAAGTTGACTCTATCTGGTCAAAGTAATAGAACCTGAAAACTGTCTGGTTTCAAAGAATTCTCTTACTTCTATTGTATATACATATGATCCAATTCTAAGATTACTATTGGGATTCCAACCAACCGTATTATCATTTATGTCCAGATTTAGTCCTTCGAAAACAAGTCCACCCCATCTATCGTACACTCTTAAATCGTATTCTACTTCACCAACTGCATTTGCTTGTGTTTGAAGGTAGAATGCTCTGTTTTTTTGGTCTATTGTATTGTTGTCAATTATATTAGGAAGATAGTATCTATCTGGCACTACCACAAAATCTACGAAAAAGGAATCTTGAACGATACAATTATTCTCAGTAGTAAGTGTCAAAACATAAGAGGCATCTATTTCTCCATTTACTATTGGATTTGGACATTGATCACAGTCTAATCCATCACTCGGAGTCCACTCTGAAAGTACGAATTCTCCTTCTATCTGAAGTGGAAATGCATAATCTCTGTTAGCAATGACAAAATCAGATTCTAGCCCAAAAAGTATCTCTGGTTGTTCTTCGAAGGATAATTCTAAGAAATGTAATAAAGAGTCGCAAGCATTAAACCCATCGGATAAGGTATTTGACTCAGTTGTATGAAAATGACTTCCTGGCTCGAAATAAGTTACGCCAAAGTAATCTACAGATTGACCTGGGCATAGAATAGTATCTAGGAAAGTACTTCTAGGCTCTTCATTAAAATCTAATTCAAGAAAAGTATGCAAAGAGTCGCATCCACTTAATCTATTGACTATTGTGTCTGAATAAGTTCCAGTCTCTGTGAGCCATCTATCAGCAAAGAAAATCGAATCACCAAAGCATAATGTTCTTTGCCTATTTACGATATATAATGAATCTAATGGAGGATCGTAATCTATAAACTGGGTAAATGTATCTATGCAAGTATTTCTATCCTCTACAATTAGGGATACTTCTTTAATCCCCCTGCCTGTAAATTCAAAGGCGATATTCGGTTCTGTTAAGACTTCTTCACCGTTAAGTTCCCAAGCCCAGCGTATAACTTCAGAGGCCTCAGCAAAAGAGGCATCATTAAATCTTATGGCATCGAGATAACAAGAATCTAAAATCTCAAAATTGTAATCTGATTCTAGATCAGGCAACCTAAGCACTCTCAGATTGGCAGTATCAGTGCAGCCTTCAGCATCAATCACTGATAAGGTTCCTTCATATTCTCCTAAAT
>CAZPUF010000187.1:0-5987 GCA_964589705.1 uncultured Saprospiraceae bacterium
GTGGAGAATTATTTGGAGGACCATTTACTTTCAACTCAGTAGGAGATGGTGTTGCGGATACGATTGCTGCAGGAAGCATAACTGTAGCGAATAGCCAAGGAGATACTACGATATGGGTGGTCACAGATGACCAAGGCTATATCCTAGGTCTACCGCCTATGCCTAGTGCAGTGAATTTTGATAATCCAGGCGCTGGTACATGTTTGATCTGGCACTTAGCAGTTAATGAGACTAATATTAATGGCGATTCGATAGTTTTAGAAGGTCTAGCAATGGGCTTGAATGCAAATAATCTAACAGGTTGCTTCAGCTTATCTAATCCAATACAAGTTATCAGAAATAATGCGAGTGGCTGTCAAGCCAATGGTGGAGAGTTATTTGGAGGTCCATTTATCTTCGATTCAGTAGGAGATGGTATACCAGATATGATTCCAGCAGGAGCTATAACCTTAGCCAATGATCAAGGCATGAATTCTCAGTGGATTGTGACAGATGATCAAGGACTTATTCTTGGATTGCCGCCAATGCCTAGTGTTGTGGATTTTGATCCTCAAGGAAATGGTATTTGTCTTGTATGGCATTTAAGTTATGACGGAGCGATTACAGGACTAGAGTTAGGTCTTAATGCTAATGACATTTCAGGATGTACAAGCTTATCTAATCCGATTACTGTAGAGCGATCAGGTGATAGCGGAGGAGCTCCTCCTTCAACCAGCGATGTTGTTATCAATGAATTAAATACCAATGGTCAGGTAGAGTTACTTAATGTAAGTAACAGTACTATCGATATATCCAATTACTGGTTATGCAACTTTAGTTCTGGTCAGAGATATCAGCAAATATCTGGCACATCGATTGTTTGTGGCAATAGCTTAACGCTTGCACCAGGCGAGTTTGTGACAGTACAGACTACCATCACTCTAGGCGCTGCCGATGGAGAAATGGGCTTATATAATTCAAGTGCATTTGGAAGCTCAGCGGCTATGTTAGATTATGTGGAATGGGGATTCTCAGGACACGGAAGATCAAGTGTAGCTGTCGGTGCTGGTATATGGACTACTGGTGACTTTGCTCCAGCTTTCAGTGCAGGAATGAGTTTAGAGTATGATGGGACAGGAGATAGTGGTAGTGACTGGTCTGCAGATGCACCTTCACCGTGTGCTGCGAATCTTGGATCACCAGAACCACAGGAAGAAGTTGTAGAAGAAGTAATAGAAGAAGTGTTTACATTAAACTATACGATATATCCTAACCCGAGTTCTGAGGCAATCAGTCTTGATTTCGACTCTGAGGTAAAGGGTGAGATGACTATTCAGATCACAGATGCGATGGGTAGAATCCAGTTGATTACTACCAAAGATGCAAGTGAGATGAAAGGCATTAACATAGACAATTTACAAAGTGGTAACTATTATCTGAAAGTCATTCAAGGCAGAAAGGTACAAATGAGACCATTTATGATATTAAGATAAATTCAAATGGTTTATAAAGATTAAACCACAATCTAAGGTTCATTCCTTAGTCGAATTGTTCTGGATAATGGAGGTCATCGAAATTAGTTTCGATGGCCTCTTTTTAATTTTGGTTACTATGCTGTTAATACTTAGTTCCCAAAGAATTTCGCTGCTATATTTGCACCTTCATGATAATATTAACAAAGATGAGAATTAAGTACTTTATGATTTGCACATTTGCAATTATGTCTTCATCCCTATTTTCACAAGAAAAAATGATGGAAAAAAAAGAAGTTCCATTCTATAGTATTCCTGATCCGGCGGAGGAATTTACCCCAGCAGGTGTTGCTGCCAGAATGATAGATGGCTTAGGCTTTAGATACAGATGGGCAACGGAAGATTTGACTGAAAACGATCTGGCCTATACGCCAGACAGTACTGCACGATCCAGTATGGAGACCATGCAACACATACTGGGACTATCTAACACTATACTTAATGCAGTTAAAAACCAACCTAATGTGAGATCTGCCTCTGAAGAAGAACCTACCTGGGAGCAAATCAGATCGCAGACACTTGAAAATTTTAAAACAGCAAGCGATCTCTTATGGGGAGATGTGTCTACGGATCTTAATGATCATAAGATAATTTTTCAGCGAGGAGATAGAAAATCAGAGTATCCATTTTGGAACCTAATCAATGGGCCCATAGCGGATGCCCTCTGGCACTGTGGTCAAGTTGTTTCCTTTCGACGTGCTAGTGGTAATCCGATGAATTCTAATGTGAATGTATTTAGAGGCACTATAAGAGAATAAGGATAGAAGGGCTTTGCCCCAGAAGACTCCAGCTAGAATACTTTAAATTCAGGAGTATGATCAAATGGATAACAAGTGCATTTGCATTTCACTGATTATCATCAGCTATTTTCCAAATACTTCCCATTCTCAACAAGTGGGCAGCTTGTGAATCTTACTTATTTGATTTGTTGAGGTAGTTGACTATGGCGCCTGACATTGATGTAGACTCTGGAGATGGTGCCTTTATATTGATAGTCAATCCTTTGTCCAACACCGCTTGGCTGGTCGTGTTGCCATATACCGCCAATCGTGTTTTGTTTTGTTTGAATTCTGGAAAGTTATCATAGAGAGACTGAATGCCCAGTGGACTGAAGAAGACCAAACAATCGTAAGTGATATCTTTTAAATCTGATAAATCACTACTAACTGTTCTATACATCATCGCTTCTTGAAAATCTACTTCTCTTTCTTTGAGATAGCTTACAACATCTTTGGAACCAAGATTTGAACAAGGTAGAAGATATTTTTCTTTGCCTTTATGCTTATTGAATGCGGATTCTAGATCCTGAATTTTACGCGTACCTACAAATACCTTTCTCTTTCTGTATACTATAAATTTCTGCAGATAATTAGCAATGGCTTCTGTCAAGCAATAATATTTAGTTTGCTGAGACATCTTTACTCTCATTTCTTCGCACATTCTGAAGAAATGCTCTATAGCACCCTTGCTGGTAAATATTATCGTCGTATAGTCATCAGGACGAAGTCTATTCTTTCTGAATTCTTTTTCTGTAACAGGCTCTACATGGATGAAGGGCCTCCAGTCTATTTTGATGCCCCATTTTTCAGCAATCTCAAAGTAAGGAGATCGCTCAGGTTTAGGTTGCGAAATAAGTATAGAACTAATTTTGCTAAATGATTCTTTGTTTGTTTGTCCCTCTCCTGAAGCCATAATCTATAAAAGCCCTTTTTTTTGAATCAAATTAGGTCTCTCACCGTGGAGTAAATTAATACCCAAGGCGCAAATTCGAAGGCGCAAAAATAAAGAAAAAAATGGAAAAAGTACCCATTTAGAAGATTTTGACCTATTCTAAGTCCTTTGTAATACCTTGATAATAAGGCTATTACAAAAAAGAAGACCCCAATTATTGCTAGTGTTTTAATCCATCCTGGGCGCCCAAATAGAATGACAATATTGATACATAGTAGTACTACAGATAGGAGATTATAGACTGATATGATGGTAAAATCATAGAGTTGGGATTGTTTCTGCAAATGATATATCCAACTTCCAATCATATTTACGACATGCTTTCCTATGAAGAATATAACTATGCCACCTAGCAACTTCAGATAGAAGTAATCGTTGGTGTAGCTATACTGCTTCGTAATATATAGGTACAAGAATAAGGCTGCATTCAAAAGAAATATAGCGTAGCCTAAGACATATGGGATGCTTTTGCCTCCATTTTCTTCATAACTGGTTAACCTCATGAAATTTTCGTTGGCTAGGGATCTGATCAGCACCAATAGGTGGTCCTTTTTGTGGTAGAGCAGATAGGCCAGCATGCATAGCGATGTGACTATTATCCATAGAGGGAGGTAGCCTAAAGAGATGTCTTGCTCAGCTACACGTGTGCTGGAAACCGCCAACCTTTCAATCTCTTCATATTGGTTTTTTCTGATTGGGATATGCGATATGTTAAAGGGATTTTCACCTTGGAGCTTGGTGTCTATATCAGACGTATTTTCTTCTTGAGGTGTAATCTCTTTGACTGGTTCTGGTGTAGAACGGGAGATAGAGAAAGGATTGGTCGTCTGCGCCAGAACAGAGCAGCTTATGAAGATCAGTACTATTTGTAATTGCCATCTCACGCTACAAAGATACTAAGCCTTTTATTACTGCAAATAAGTTGTTAATAGTTCTTGAATGGGATGCAATTGTACTCCCATAGTGGCTCAGATAACCTTACTTTTATAATTAGTATGGGTTCAATCAGAGGCATTTTAGTGTTAGGCACCCTGGCAATTGTCGGCTTGCTGGTATTTCAGGGATTCTGGCTCGTGCGATCATGGGATCTAAAGGAAGAGGATTTTCACTATAAGGTGACCAAGGTATTGCATAGTGTTGCTTCCAAGATTGCTGCCCATAACCAAACTGAGTTGCCAAAGTCAAAACTCATTACCCGGCAATCCTCAAACTTTTACTCTGTCAATATTAATAGTGCAATAGATGCGAATATATTAGAAGATTATCTAGTCAGAGAGTTTACGGATGCTGCGCTGACAATCGACTTTGAGTATGCGGTATATGACTGTGCTAATGACGAATACTTGTACAGTAACTTTTGCAATCTCTCTGAACAGACCAAGGATGAAGGCATTAGTATAAGTCACCCCAAATTTGAGGACTTGATTTACTATTTCGTTGTGAAGTTCCCTTCTAGATCTAGTCTCTTGATTAAAGACTTACAGATTCCTTTGCTCTTCAGTATACTCACTATTCTATCCATACTTTCATTCATGTATGCGATATGGGTTATATTAAGACAGAAGCAGATGACAGATTTGCAGAAGGACTTTATTAATAATATGACTCACGAGTTTAAGACACCAATTTCTTCCATTAAACTGGCGTCTGATTATCTGATTAAGGATCAACGCATTGCCGATGATGTACGATTAAGTAAGTATAGTGATATTATCAGGCAACAAAACTTAAGGCTCAATCATCAAGTAGAGAAGGTGCTCAATATTGCGAGGCTAGAAAAAGATCAATTCAAGCTTAACAAGAAAGTCTTAGCCATCAAAGATTTGGTGCATCAAATTGTAGAGCAAGAACGTATAAAGGTTGAAGAACAAGGAGGTGTTATCAATTTTTCATTTCCAAAAGAAGACCTTTTTATATCAGCTGATGAGCTGCATCTAACTAATGTGATATCCAATATTGTAGACAATGCCATTAAATATAGTGATGACGAACCTGATATATCTCTCAGAATCAATCATGCTAATAAGGCAATGCATTTAATTGTAACAGACACGGGCAGGGGTATAGGTAAGGATGATCTGAAAAAAATATTTAATAAGTTTTACAGAGTATCTACTGGTAACGTACACAATGTCAAGGGTTTTGGATTAGGTCTTTATTATGTCAAGAATATATGCGATGCCCACAATTGGCAGATTCAGTTGGACTCTACAATAGGGGAGGGGACCTCTGTAACTATAGAAATGCCATTGGAGTTGGAGAAAAGCGTTCCTAACATATTAGAACCTGAGATATTATGAGCAAGCCACATATACTATACGTCGAAGATGATGAGACACTGAGCTTTGTAACCAAGGATAATCTGGAGATGAATGGCTTTAAAGTGACGCATGCTAAGGATGGTCGAGAAGCCATCCAGATATTCAAGAAGGAGATCTATGATCTGTGTCTTGTAGATGTAATGCTTCCACATATGGATGGATATTCGGTAGTAGAAGAGATCAGATCAAGGCATTCTGAGATTCCAATTTTGTTTCTCACGGCAAAGTCACTCAAAGAAGACAAGATACATGGGCTCAAACTAGGTGCAGATGACTATATTACCAAGCCTTTTTCTATAGAAGAGCTGATATTAAAAATCAATGTTTTCTTAAGGCGGAAATATATTACCAGTACGATGGAATTGTCTGTACTCAAAGTGGGTCAGTATGTCTTAGACCACGATAATCTCCAGCTCATCAGAGA
>CAZPUF010000188.1:0-2714 GCA_964589705.1 uncultured Saprospiraceae bacterium
ACGATAGTATGGAGAGTAACAGATGGTTGTGGTCAGATGACAGACCAAGATCAAGTGTTTACAATAGAAGAAAATACAATTCCAGTTGCAAACGGATCTCTAGACCCAGCGATTCTAACAAATACAGGAGCTAATGGAGCAGCACCCGCAGGAACAGCTGTAGTAGTTGATGCAGGCTGTGATGTCACTATCAATGTAACTGATTTAGTAGATAATAGTACAGATAATTGTACAGATTTCAGTACTTCTACAACTGCAGTATTTGAAATAAGAGACCCTAGCAATGCTGCAAGTGGTAACGGTATTGGTTCTTCTGCATGGGGTTCTTCTGCAACCTTTACTGAAGGAGCAGCACCTACAGATGATTTTAATTTTAGCCCATTAACGGGTGGAACTTGTTCTACTACATTCAGATTACAGTATAGAGTAACTGACGAGTGCGGGAATGTTTCAGATCCAATAGATATTATTATTCCAGTAGTAGATGAGATAGCACCTACTTTCTCGGTATTATCACCAGACTTCAATGAGTCAGTAGCTGGAGGTTGTGATGCATCTATAACTGTTGTTGCACCTGCACCAGATGATAACTGTGGAGTTTTCTTTTTAGGCGGAGTTATCGGTGTAGGGGATCCTACGCTTACGGTTACGGACCCTACAGCAGTGGTTGCACCACCAACTATTGATCCATTTACCTTCGAGATTACTTGGGTAGTTACAGGCTTAGATGTAGGTAGCTGGACTGGTACAATATCCGCAATAGATGATTGTGGCAATGAAGCTACAGACGTTTTTGATATTACTATTACAGATGATACCGCACCTACAGCCAATTGCTTTGGAAATATATCTCTGGATACGGATTTGGGCACCTGTGATGCTTCAGTAAGCTATTTCAATGCTACATCTACAGATAACTGTGCGACTACAGTCTTGGATATTACCTTTGGCCCTGTTGCAGGTGATCCTAACCCACCAGCAAACTTTCCTGCAACAGCGCAGCTTATAGGTGGTGCGGCGCCAGGTGGTCAGCCAGTAAGTAACACTTTTGACAAAGGTGTTACGGAGATCACATATACATTTAATGATGCCTCAGGAAATAACCCAGCGAGTTGTACACAACTCGTTACTATAACAGATGCAGAAGATCCAACAATTGTTAATGCTCTGCCACCTACAGTAACTTATACTACAGAGATTGATGGTGTAGATTGCCCATTAGCTGTTACCGGTGGAACCGCAGGTCTAGCAGCAACAATAACAGGCTTAGGCGGATTACCAATAGAAATTCCGTACCCAGGTAATGTACAGATAGACTTAGGTGGCGGAGTGATGTATACGACTCTTGGTCATGCAGATTTTGCTGATAACTGTCCTGTAGAAAATGGAACACTAACAGTGACAGCACTATCTACCAACAATGATGCTTGTGATGAAACAGTGACTGTTACCTACCAGTATATAGATTGTGGAGCTACGACTCAGTCGTCTGGTACTACACCTATTGTTCAGACTCAGACAGTAACCGTATCAGATGATACAGATCCTATCTTTAATGATCCAGCTGATGTGGTCTTAAGTACCGACACAGATGGAGCTGATTGTCCAGCAACTGGTGTTACAGGAATCACAGTAGATGATGTCAATCCTGTATCGGTAGCTACCTTTATGGTAGCAGGTGTTTCCCAAAATATACCTGCACTAGATGCCACTAGTTCTTCTACGGCAGCAGGAACCTATTATGATGGATGTCAATCAACACCAGAGTTGTACTTAACGGCAATATCTGGAAATACAGGTACGTCATGTTCAGCAATCTTTACATTGACTTGGGAAGTAAGAGATGGCTGTGATAACAGTACATCTCAAACACAACAATTTACGATAAATGATGAAACTGGACCTAGTGCAAATACAATAACTCCAGCAAACTTCTTAGTAGATGGAGCCTGTAGTGCTATAGTTGATGCAGATGATATCCATGATGGTACCAATACAGACACAGATGATTGTAACAACCCACTTACATATCTTATAAGTACCAATGGATTACCAATTACTGATCCTGGATATAATGCTACGGATGATGTTTCTCTTACAAAAACAAATGTAGGATGTACAGAGGATTTTACAGTTTATCTACATGCTACTGATGCTTGTGGTAATGAGACTGTAAGTGCAGGACAGACTGTTACACTACAGGATATGACTGGACCTAGTGCGAACACAGTGGCTCCTGCAAGTAATTTTACAGTAAATGGTTCTTGTATGGCAGTAGTTTCTCCAAGTGACATCCATGATGGTAGTAATACTGATAACTGTATGGGGATTTTGACTTACGCTATCAGTAGTACCGGAGTCTCAGCAGATGCAATGGCATCAGTTACTTTAGAGAAGACAAATACCCTATGTACAGAATCTATCGATGTATACTTGCACGCATTCGATGCATGTGGAAACGAGACAATAAGTAGTGCACAAGCAGTAGTGTTAGAGGATACAACTGGTCCTACCGCTAACACAGTTACACCGTCTTCAGCAACTGGAGCGACACTTAATGCCAATGGAAATTATAGCGTAGATGTATCTTGCCAAGCTGTTGTAAATGCTTCTGATATACATGATGGAACTAACACAGATAATTGTGCAGGAAGCTTGACGTTTGAGATTAGTAGTACAGGAATATCAGCTGATGCAGATGCATCTGTGACTCT
>CAZPUF010000188.1:2814-5955 GCA_964589705.1 uncultured Saprospiraceae bacterium
GTAGATCAGACACTTTGTAATACAGCAGGAGATTGTAATCAGAGTATCTTTATTACAGCTCCTAGTGCTACGGATAATTGTGATCCGATAGGAGGAGAAATCGTAGATATCATCTTTACAGATGCAAGTGGGAATCCATTATCTATTGGTATTCCAGCCTTGCCACAACCGCTACTTAATGGAGCCATCCCTAATTCATTTAGTTTTGACTTTTCAGTTGGCGTTACTACAGTAGAGCTAGTTGTAGCAGATCAATGTGGAAATGAGGAATCACAGTTTTATACTATTACAGTATTAGATTGTGATGCACCGATAGCAACAAATTGTCCTCCTACAGTAATTAATATTAATGTAAGTGATGACGGAACAGGAGACTGTTTTACAGATGTAACCTGGACTAATCCTGATTTTGATGACAACTGTTTACTTGGTGAAATGACAATTTCTTTCATTGATCCAGGAACCAACACCCCTTCATATGTCCTTCCAAGTGGATTTACTGGAGCTGGACCACATGTTACTTACGCTGGTACAGCTGGCTTCCTCATAGATGAGACTTATAATTTCTTCCATGGTACAACAACTGTAGAGATAACTTATACAGATGAAGGACCTGGAGGTATGCTTACAGGTGGCGTCGCTGTTCCATCTGCTCCGCTAAGTACAACTTGCTATATAGATGTAGTCGTGACTGACGATGAGGTTCCTACCTTAGATACACCAGTTACTACACCTATTAATTTATCTACTTCTGGTAACGCCGATTGTCCTAGTGCTGCTATGGTAGTAGGAATCGCAGTTGGCCCTGTAGCATTTGGTGCGCCATTCAGTGTAGCTGGTATAACAGGCTATGCGGCGCCAGCTATAACAGACTTTTCAGATAACTGTCCAGATGAAACGTTAGAAGTGGTTTCTATCACAACATCAGGAGATAATTGTACAGAAATTATTTCTATAGTATGGCTTTATGAAGATTGCGGTGGAAACCCAATCATGCAGACACAAGTGTTCAATATTGATGACGACACAGGTCCTTCATTGACGGGAACTTTACCAGCAAGTACTGGTATTAATGCCTGTTTTGCTGATGCAGTAACAGCGTCTGCATTCAGCACTGCAACTGTTTTGGCTCAGTATACTGACGATGGCTCATGTCAGACGCTAACACTTACTAATCTTACAAGTGTCGCTTCAGGTGATGATTGTGCATGGTCAGTAGTCCATACGTTTGATATAGAAGATGGATGTGGTAATAACCTTTCGGGAGAGACTTATACTGATATGGGTGGAAATACAACCTTGCCATCTGGCACAGCTCCTGCAGGTCTTACTGCTTTAAATGTTTGTATGGATTTAATGGAAATTGATGGATTAGCGCCGGTAGCTGATGATATAACTGCACTGGAAAGTAATTATACACCAGCATGTACAGGAGGAGTAACAGCTACTTTGTTATCAGAAGCTTTTGATCCTTCGGACAGTAATTGTAGTTGGACACTGACACGTACTTATTCAGTCGTAGATGATTGCGGATTAGCCGTAGCTGGAAATGTATCAATAGTACATTCTGGTGGGGATACAATGAAGCCTACAGGAAATGCGCCAGCTGGAAATGCTGGAGTTAATGCTTGTCTTCCAACACAAGCTGACGCTGATGCCATGTTTGTAGCTTACTTGCCAACTATTCTTGCTGCACATACTGATAATTGTGGACCTACACCGTTAACAGCTGCTAACATAATTAACGTTGTAAGCACTGTGGTCCCAGGAAGCACGGATTGTGGATGGACAGTTGCACATACTTATGAAGTAATAGATGACTGTGGCAACATAAGATTGAATAGAAACTATAGTGACACTGGCTCTAATCAGACTGGTCCAACATTTACGAATTTCGAACCAGATCAGAACTTAGATGCACCAAGTCTTGAGTGCGGTATTGATGTATTCATCCAAAAGCCATTTGGTACGGATTTATGCACGGGAACTACTCTTAGAGCTGAAGGTATAGATGCATTTGTAAACGGAGTGGCTATCAACTTTGGTGACTTGGGATCGCAGTGGAATGGTCAATTCCCTGTAGGAAGCACATCAGTAACTATTACGCTAACAGATCTATGTGGAAATACATCCACAGATGAAGTGGTTATTGTAGTAAATGATGTGACAGCGCCTGAATTCACAACTGGATGTCCGTCTGATATAATTGTATCTGGTGCTGCACCTTGTAATTCAGAGGCTACATTTAGTATACCAACAGTATTTGACGCTTGTGTAGTTACTGGAGTAGATGTTTCATATTCTGGCAACGCGATATTGCCTCCTCCGTCAACTAATTTGGCACAAGGAACATCAGTAACAGAGACGTTTGGATTTGGTACAACGACAGTGACTTTAACAGCATTAGATGCTAATAATCTAAGCAGCAGTTGTTCGTTTGTTGTAACATCAAATTGTTCTACGAATCAAAACAACTGTGTAGACACCACATATGTGTCAAGTGTAGATATTTTAACATTTGGTCCAGATGCTTTATTTAGGGCTAATCTAAACACCCACTCAGATGGACTTGTCCCTAATGGATTTGACATTGAATTCTTTGCTGGTGATGATATAGACTTAAAACCAGGATTTGAAGTAGAGTTGGGAGCTGTATTCTTAGCTGATATAGTACCTTGCTTCTTACTAAATGTCACAGGTACTACTAACGAATTAGATGATCAGAAATCAAATGAACATCAGCCGGTATTGAAAATTCTCAATGAGGAGAATGTTATTGAAACATATGAGATTAAACCTAATCAACAGAAAAGGTAATCTTCGAGATAGTGAGATTTGAACCATATAGAACAACAGATTTTATATATCGCTGTTTTGAAATAAATTCAGCATAGTCAAAATTTTAGGGACTACCATAATGGTAGTCCCTTTTCAAATAATAATTCAATCCTGTGAGCTCATTTTTCTGAACCCTAAAAAAACAGTTAACATGATACATCTAACCCCAAGAGAAATGCAAGTTCTAGAGTATATAGCGAATGAATATTCAAATGCACAAATAGCAGAGACACTGAAGATTAGTAAAAGTTCTGTAGATAAATATAGGCGCAACCTACTATGGAAGTTCAACTGTAAAAATTC
>CAZPUF010000189.1:0-5892 GCA_964589705.1 uncultured Saprospiraceae bacterium
CTATTGCATTAGATACAAAGAATGTATTCTCATCAGAGAAGTCTAACCAACATGCAGTTCTACCAGTATTATTTACACCAGAAGCAACATCTAGATCAATAGCATTTAATGAACCGTCTGCAAGTATTTGCCATGTAGATACTGAACCATCTTGTAGTCCTGGGAATACAGGAGGTGTACCGTCTGGTCTAAATTCTCTTGCCTCTGTAACAACAACATAGTTATCACCTACTATCTGGAATCCAATTGCTGATGGAAGGTTTCTTCCTTCTGCGTTGCCTCTTAGAGTAGATGTAGCACCTGCTAATTGGTTGTCACTAAGTGTACCATCAGCATTGACGCTGTATACGACGATCTCATCTTCGCTTCCACTAGCTAGAGCAGAAGAACCAGAGTTGATAGAAGCTACTACTAAGAACTGTCCGTCAGGAGAGATTTGTACAGCTGATGGTCTATTAGCTAATTCTCTTCTAGAATCTGCAATCGGTTGCAGTGTTCCATCATCCATTAACCAGTATCCTACAACAGTACCTTGCTGAGCTGGCTCACCTTGAGCTAAGAAATCTTGTCTAGTAATGTTACTAACGTATACCAGTGCATTCACGCCATCTATATCTGATGCGATCACAGCGATACTATTAGGACCTACATCTTGAGTCGTTTGCGTATCAGTTACTGCCAGTGTATAATCATTATTGACAGTCATTGAAGTCAACGTATTGCTACCTGCATTTACTGCTAGTACAAATCTGTTATCTAATGTCTTAGTGATTGCATATGCAGAGATTAGTGGATCTAGTCCTTCACCTCCGTCAAAGTCACCACCATTACCACCTGTTGGGTATGAACCTAGTATAGTCAATGTGCCATCATCAGCTTGAGAGTAAGCTACTACTGAGTTAGGACCTTGTACTACACCTGGTATTTGACCTTCACCATTTGACATAGCATATACTGCGCCTACAGGTGTTACATCACATACTGTTGAGTTAACCAATACTGCATTAGATAAATCAAAGCAGCCTCTTAGTTGCTCTATGTTGTTACCTATCTCCATGCCTAGAGGAGTACCTGAGAATCCAAGATTCCAGATATAGCTTACACCTGCACCCATATCTTCGAAGTTAACTGAAGCAAGGTCACTAGGTAAGTCTATGATAACACCATGATCATCAGTGATGACCAATTGGTTAGACGCATTAGCTCCTGTTAAATTAAATGCACTTGCTGATACGAAGTCAGCTGTACCATCTAAGCAGAAGTTGAATGGTCCTCCAGCAATAGTACCAGCTTCTACACCACATTTAGCTTGAGCATCGATTCTCTCAAATCTCCAGATACCAAAACTTGCAATATCTCCATCGTTAGCCAATACACCATCAGTTATCATTGTGATAGGTTGCTGAGGTACTGTAGGCTCATTATCTGATGCGTAAGATGCACCACTATCAGAACCAGTATCATATGGTACAAACTGTACAATTCTTCTGTCTACAAAATCGCCATTCTCTAACATGTTCATTCCTTTCACAGCAACGATCCAATCCGGACTAGGTGCTATCATTGACGTCACACTTACTAGTGGATGAGTCTCAGAAATTTCGAATGTTGTAGAAATTGTATCTGGAGCAGGTCGTACTCTCGTATTACTTTCGATATAGAATTCACCAGCGCCATTAATAACGACACTTGCTAACTCAGAATCAATTGGATCTCTTGAGCCAGACTGAGATATTTCTACTAGACCAGGAGTTGCTATCCCACCTTCTTCAAATAATGTGAAGTTAGCGTTATGCGTTACACCTGCTACAGGAGAGAATCTTGCAATGTTAGGCTCATCAGCAGGGAAATCAACTGGGTGAGTATTTTCATTCCAAAGTGCATCGAATGTCAATCTATATCTTGCAGTCAAAGGATTACCTGCATTACTTGGTTGCCCTACTGATACAATTCCTTGTATGTTATTAGTAGGAAGGTCACCTTCTACTTCTTGTATAAGTGTCAATTCTCTTCCATCTATTTCATATACACCTACAGCTCCTGTAAGTCCATATGCCTGGTATAGATATCTGTTGTCATCAGAGATCCACATATCTATCCATCCCTCAGTTGTGCCGAAAGCAGCGCCTGGATCAGTAGTGTTACCTGTAGCACCAGTACCTTGGGCAGCTACTTGGTCTACAAGTTCTACCACACCATCATTAAAGCTATAAGATGCTAATCCCGCTTCTATCGCATTAGATACAAAGAATGTATTCTCATCAGAGAAGTCTAACCAGCAAGCCGTTCTTCCTGTATTGTTGACACCTGAAGCAACGTCTAAACTAATTGCATTCAATGTGCCATCAGGAAGTAGTTGCCATGTAGATACTGATCCATCCTGTAATCCTGGGAATACTGGAGGTGTACCATCTGGTCTGAATTCTCTTGCTTCTGTAACTACTACATAGTTATCACCAACGATTTGGAATCCAATAGCTGAAGGTAGGTTTCTTCCTTCCGCATTACCTCTCAGTGTTGAAGTAGCTCCACTTACTTGAGTATCACTTAATGTACCGTCACTGTTAACTCTATATACAACTATCTCATCTTCGTTATTGCTTGCAAGCGCAGACGAACCCGAGTTAATAGATGCTACAACTACGAAGTCACCATCTGGAGAAAATTGAATAGCAGAAGGTCTATTAGCTAATTCTCTTCTTGAATCTACTATAGGCTGAAGCGTACCATCATCTAATAACCAGTATCCTACGATACTACCTTGCTGCGCCGGCTCACCTTGGTCTACAAACTCTTGACGAGAGATATTAGAAACATATACCATCCCGCTGATACCAAATCTTCTTGATGGCACAAATGCGATACTGTTAGGTCCTACATCTAATGTTGATTCTGTATCTACTGCTGTAAGTGAGAAGTCTTCACCTACTGCCATAGAAGTGACAGTATTACTACCTGCATTCACTGCAAGTACAAATCTGTTATCTAATGTCTTTGTGATAGCGTAAGCAGAGATAAGTGGATCTAATCCTTCACCTCCGTCAAAATCACCACCGTTACCACCCGTAGGGTAGTTGCCGATAAGTGAAAGTGTACCGTTAGCCGCTTGTCCATATGCTACTATTGAATTAGGTCCTTGTACGATTCCTGGCACTTGTCCTTCTCCGTTAGACATCGCGTACACAGCACCTACTAGGTTACCACTACAAGCTACTACATCTACACTTGTTACTCTTACTGAGTTAGATAAGTCAAAACATCCTCTTAAGTCCTCTATGTTATTTCCTACTGCTAAGCCATCAGGAACACCATCGTAACCTAGGTTGTAAACATATCTTACACCTTCTCCCATATCTTCGAAGTTGACATCAGATAATGTACCTGGTAACGCTACGATGAATCCTTGCTCATCAGTGATTAATGACTGGTTAAGTGCATTGTCACCTGTAAGGCTAATACTATTAGCATCTAGAATATCAGCGCTACCGTCCATGCAGAAGCTTACTGGTCCACCAGCAAGAGATCCTGCTCTTACACCACAGTTATTAAATTCATCTATTCTTTCGAATCTCCAAATACCGAAACTTGCTATAGAACCATTGTTAGCTAATACACCACCAGTTATCGGTGTGATAGGCTGCTGAGGTACTGTTGGTTGATTAGGAGAAGCATAAGATTCACCTGAATCAGATCCAGTATCATAAGGTGAGAATTGTACAATTCTTCTATCTATAAACTCACCATTTTCCATTAGGTTAAGGCCTCTTACCGCTACTATCCAATCTGGACTTGGTGCTATCATTGATGTCACACTCACTAGAGGATGTGATTCAGATATTTCAAATGTAGTAGTTATTGTATCTGGTGCAGGTCTTACTCTAGTATTACTCTCTATGTAGAATTGACCTTCTCCATTGATAATCACTTCAGCTAACTCAGAATCTAATGGGTCTCTAGAACCAGACTGAGAAATCTCAACAAGACCAGGAGTAGCCATGCCATCATCTTCAAATAATACAAAATCATTATTGTGAGTCAATCCTGCTACAGGAGAGAATCTTGCTATGTTAGGCTCATCACCAGGGAAATCAACTGGATGTGTATCCTCATTCCATATAGCGTCAAACGTTATTCTATATCTTGCAGTCAATGGATTACCAGCATTTGCAGGCTGTCCCACTGATACGATACCTTGTATGTTGTTGGTCGGAAGGTTACCTTCTACTTCTTGGATAAGTGTTAGTTCTCTGCCATTTATTTCATATACACCTACAGCACCTGTAAGTCCATATGCTTGGTATAAGAATCTGTTGTCGTCAGAGATCCACAAATCTATCCAACCTTCTGTCGTGCCAAAAGCAGCACCTGGATCAGTCGTGTTACCAGTGGCACCAGTACCCTGAGCAGCTACTTGATTTACTAAAGCAACGACACCATCATCAAAACTATATGAAGCCAAACCAGCTTCTATTGCATTGGATACAAAAAACGTGTTCTCATCAGAGAAGTCTAACCAGCAAGCAGTTCTTCCTGTGTTATTTACTCCTGAGGCAACATCTAAGCTAATAGCATTTAATGTACCATCAGGTAGTAATTGCCATGTAGATACAGAGCCATCTTGTAATCCAGGGAATACTGGTGGTGTCCCGTCAGGTCTGAATTCTCTTGCCTCAGTAACTACAACGTAGTTATCACCAACTATTTGGAATCCAATAGCTGAAGGTAAGTTTCTTCCTTCTGTATTTCCTCTTAAAGTAGAAGTAGCACCACTCACTTGAGTGTCGCTTAATGTGCCGTCACTATTCACTCTATAGACAACGATCTCATCTTCATTAGCACTTGCCAATGCAGACGAACCAGAATTGATAGATGCTACAACCACGAAGTCACCATCTGGTGAAAATTGTATAGCTGAAGGTCTGTTAGCTAATTCTCTTCTAGAATCTGCGATAGGCACTAGTGACCCATCATTAAGTAACCAGTATCCTGTGATACTTCCTTGCTGAGCTGGCTCACCTTGTGCAACAAACTCTTCTCTCGATATATTACTCACATATACCATTCCGTTGATACCAAATCTTCTTGATGGTACGTATGCGATACTGTTAGGACCTACATCGATTGTAGATTGAGTGCTTACAGCAGTAAGAGAGAAATCTTCATTTACAGCCATAGAAGTAACCGTGTTACTTCCTGCATTGACTGCAAGTACAAATTTATTGTCATTAGTTTTTGTGATTGCATATGCAGAGATAAGTGGATCAAGTCCTTCACCACCATCAAAATCTCCACCGTTGCCCCCAGTAGGGTAGCTGTCCATAAAGGTCAATGTACCATCACCTGCTTGAGCATAAGCAACGATAGAGTTAGGACCTTGAACGATGCCATCAATCTGACCTTCACCATTTGACATTGCGTATACCGCGCCAACTGTAGTCGAAAGATCTTGTGGCGGACCTACTGATACAATACCTTGAATATTATTAGTTGGAAGATCACCTTCTACTTCCTGTATTAGCGATAATTCTCTTCCGTTAATTTCAAATACACCGACACCTCCTGTTAATCCGTATGCTTGGTAAAGGAATCTATTGTCATCAGAAATCCACATATCTATCCAACCTTCAGTCGTACCGAAAGCAGATGCTGGATCAGTCGTATTTCCTGTAGCACCAGTACCTTGAGCTGCTACTTGGTCTAGTAATCTTATTTCACCATCATTGAAACTATAAGAAGCTAATCCAGCTTCTATCGCATTAGATACAAAGAAGGTATTATCGTTAGAGAAGTCTAACCAACATGCTGTACGTCCAGTATTATTAACGCCTGAAAGGACGTCCATATTAATTGGTCTTAGACCACCATTATCCATTATTTGCCATGTAGATACTG
>CAZPUF010000190.1:0-5833 GCA_964589705.1 uncultured Saprospiraceae bacterium
GGAAATATTGGTGCTAGAGTCAATATAATGGCCATTGACCAAAATAACGATGACATAATGTATTTGGGATTCGCTCGTGGTGGCGTATACAAGACGACGGATGGTGGTGCTTCATGGAGCAGTATCTTTGATGAATTTACCTACCTTTCTGTATCAGATATAAGGATAGATCCAAATAATTCTGACATCATCTATATAGGCACTGGTGATGAGAATATAAGTCATTACCCAGGTGTAGGTAATGGCATCTATAGATCAATGAATGGAGGTGATAGTTGGGAGCATCTAGGCTTAGGAGAAGAAAGCATTATTTCGGACATAAGATTGGCAACTGATGGAAGTATCTATGCGGGCGCAATGGGATTGCCATTTGAGCGATCATCAGACCGTGGTCTTTATAAGTCTACTGACAATGGGGAACGTTGGTCTCAGGTGTTATTCATAGATGACTCTACAGGTATAATAGATTTAGAAATACCAACTGATAATCCTGATCTAATATACGCGGCAGGTTGGACCAGAATAAGAAGTAATAACTTCTCAAGAGTAGCAGGTCCGGGCAGTGCAATATATCGCTCTAGAGATGGCGGAGAAAATTGGGACAAATTAGGATCTGAGAATGGATTACCCGAAGGTGAATTTGTAAGAATTGGCTTAGATCTTTTTGGCAATGATGGACAAACTATTTTTGCCACTTATTCAGCGGACTCAGAAAATAATACTTACTGCAATAGTGGTGGTATTGGTTTTGTCGGACTTTACAAATCTACTGATGGAGGTGATAACTGGTTCAGAGTTTCTACTGAAGAAGACAACAATTTTGACTGTGACTTCCAAAGAGGATTTGCTTGGTACTTTGGAAAGCTGGCGGTCAATCCAGAGGATGAAAATGACATCACCGTCTTAGGTGTTACCTTGCAGAGAACCACTGATGGAGGAGAGACTTGGATTGATCTCACCAATTTTGGTCCTGATGATCCTCATGTAGATAACCACCATTTAGAGTATCATAATGGTAGGATATACCTGGGTACAGATGGAGGTGCCTATATGCTAGACGAAGCAATAAGTAATAGCTGGCAGGATATTGAAAATATATCAACCAATCAATTCTACAGAATAGCCTATAATCCACATGAGCCAGAGTTGTATTACGGTGGTCTACAGGACAATGGAACAGTAAGTGGCAATCAAGCTAATATCAATGACTGGGACAGAATAATAGGAGGCGATGGATTTCAACCACAGTTTAACAATGAAAACCCACTAGAATTCTACGCGGAAACTCAAAACGGTGGCATCAGAAGAACTGAGGATGGTGGTAATAGTTTCAGTACATATACTCAAGGTTTAACGGGTGACCGAAATTGGAACATGCCCTACTTTATCAGTCCACATGATCAGAATGTCTTGTATACTGGCACTAATATAATGTACAGAAGAGATAATAACGTAGATGAAGAATGGCAGCCAATTAGCGGTGATTTAACCAATGAATCACAAGATAGTTTGCAATTCCATGAACATAATATGACTACCCTTGGACAGTCCCCTATTAACCCTGATATATTATATGCAGGCACAAGTGACGGATTGGCATGGGCGACAACAAATGGAGGGCAGACATGGAATCTTATATCTGAAGAGCTTCCTAGAAGATACATCTCAGATGTCAAGGCTTCGCCTAGTTTCGAAAATACAGTCTACCTCAGCATAAGTGGATATAAGAACAATGATTTCGGCGCATACATATATAGGTCAGATGATAATGGTGAGACATGGACAGACATATCTAGCAATCTTGTTCAGATGAGTATCAATGATATCTACATCCTTCCTAATAATGACGATGAAAACCTCTTTGTAGCCAATGAAATAGGTGTCTACTTTTCAGAAGATGCAGGAGAAAGCTGGCTAAGACTAGGTCAAGATTTTCCTTTTATTCAATGCTTGGACTTGGAATATAATCCTGAAAACTTTCAAATGGTCGTTGGCACCTACGGCAGAGGATTGAGAACTTATGATCTCAGTCAGTTATTTGATACCAGCACAGAAAATGTAGCCAATGGAAAGACATTCACTATAAATAACCCTGTTGCTTCTACCATACATCTCCTTCAGTTAGATATCCAAGATGAATTCGGCATCCAAATCTATAGTATAGATGGTGTACTTATAGAGCAGACTAAGAATACCACAGAAATAAGTGTAGAACATTTTAACCCTGGACTATATATTCTCTCCTTGACTACAAAGACATCTTCTGAGAGTCAACAGTTTATAAAAATCTAATAGTATATGTTAATCCCAACTTCTTTTTAAGACAAACAAGGAGTATTCTGTATTTTCCCAAAAAAATATTTAAAAGATGATATTACTCAATGTACTAGGCCAAATAATTAAGAAAGTCGCTCAAAAAAACATAGAAGACGTTAAAGTCAAAACAGCTGAGCCCGTAGTCTGGGATGAAGTCAAAAAGAAATTGGAAACTGTCAATAACGATACCCCAACCACTGGGAGCCGATCAGATATGTACAAGGACTATGAACGTAAAGTCTTGGAAGCCAAGCAAGAGAATGAAGCCAACCCTAATGTAGAAACTGCTGACACCTCTGTATATGATGATCTATTGGCAGAGCTTAAAAAAGCTCAGGGACAAGATCAGGCTCATGCTGAAATGCCAAGACCTACGCATGAAGCACCAGTCTTTATTCCGCCGGCACAAAGGGGCCCATTAGAATCTCAGACACAACCCAATATTCCATCTCCACAATCCAATAATCAATTTGGTACTCAAGCTATAACTAATAGCCCGGGTTCACTTGCTCTAAGAGATGCTCCAAGTATGGGTGCTCAGCAATCATCATTCAGAATACCAAGTAATAGTCCACTCAACATCTTGGAGTACTCTGAGAATTCGATTATTCTTGATGGTAAAAAAAGCAGATTTGTATTGGTAGAATTTCAAGGACAGCAAGGGTGGATCCTTGAAAGTTATCTAAGGTAGGCGAGGCACATTATTGAAAATTGACACTGAATATAAATTCTTGAGAAGTTAAAGAACTCTACCAAATTTGAATCAATGTAGTATATTCAAATAAATAAATCGATTCTTCAAACGAATTGTTTTTACTAATTGCAAGAAGAAATTATAAGAACAAAAATTGCTAAACAAATAATTATGGAAATTGGAACAACTAAAAATGCCATAAGTCTGAAGTCAAAAATTATTACTGGTTTATTTTTTGGTTTCATTACTACTTTAGGAGTTGCTTTATTGGATTTTGCATTAGGTGATCCAAAGGATATAATTCGATATGTATTTGGTTTTGCATTTACTTCAATATTCTTCGGCATATTCTTTCCATATGTGATGTCCAAGAACGCAGGAATAAGCTCAGGTCAATTGCAAAATAAAATGAAGCCCACTTTAGACCCGAATGAAATTATTAAAGTCAGCGGACCTGCAATTCTGTTCAAAGATTCGGATGCATACAATGGTGAAATGTTTTTGACAAACGAGAAATTTATTTTTACTTCCGCAAATCTCGGCAACCAATCAATCTTAGATTATAATTCCATAAATAATATTACTTCAAAAGAGTCCTGGGCAAATGCAGGTTCAAAATTGAAGATTACTACTAATGATAACACACACTATAATTTTTTAGTAAATGATCCAACGGATTGGATTAATAATATCAATAAACTAAGGAAATCAAATTGAAGATAATATCGTGTGCATTCAGATGACTTACTTAAAGCGTTCCGAATGCACACGAATCATAATCCCTTCAATGAGATAAACTATCCAATTAGGACTTTACAAATGTGTCATATAACATTCTTCCTTCAGTATCCTTAATCATCAGAACGTACTCGCCTTTAGTAAGTTTGGCCACTTTAATCTCATCTATAGATTGAGATGTTTTGACTCTACTAATAAGCTTTCCCCCTTTTTCCATAATTATCCAATCCAGCTTTTTAGATTTATCCATATCTAAATTGACAACAAGAAATTTCTGATCTTTAGATAATTCTACAGTAAGTACATAATCTGGAATTAGCTCTACAGATTTCGGTTTTTTGGCTGAGGTTTCGATCACAGATACTGGATTAATTACGCCTTTAGTAGATGTGTATGTGCTGTCAGATGCAACTGCTTTAAGCGAAGTCAGATTGAATAGGACAAGGCAAGCCCCAATGAAAATTGTTCGTTTCATGATAATGATTTAATAAATGGAATAATATGGAATTCTAATTTGAGATTACTTTTAACCTCATTCGTGATAACTTCCTATCTTACCACGGTGGTTTGTTACTATAATCTCTTTAACGAGCAAAACGTGGCTTCAGATTGTCACTTTTTTTTTAAGAAAATCACAAAAAATTAGTTCTAGGGTAAGAAATGTCACCGTGGTTAACTGAGCTACAATTTAAATACGCCAGTAATAGCGGTGCTTTCATCCATCCTGAGCCAAAACAATTACCTGTCATATCAGTTAACATTTCAGCATACACCAAGACACATAATATGAAGTTACTTTCCCTACTCACATTTGCTTCCCTCGTTTTCTGTCTGCCTTCTGAGGCACAGATTGATTCCATTAAGTACGGCCTTAAAGGAAAAATCATCCGAGCCATGGCACAATCACCACAGACTCCGTCTACCTACTACGCTGGTCTTAAAGGATCCAAACTCGGCACTGGTCATATCTATCAGAGCACTGATTCTGGCACTACTTGGACAATAATCAATAATGGACAACCGCTAAGTGGTTATGTGGCAGATATCCAAGCCATCGCCGTTGCCAGTGATTTATCGCATACCATCTATGCAGGGACTTGGAAAAATGGTCTCTTTAAAAGTACTGATGGAGGACAATCATTTCAGAATGATTCGTCATTCCCCTCTGCAGATATTCGAAGTATCAAAACAGGTATCCAGCATCCATCCCTAGTCTATGCATCCACCTCCGCCTTCGGAGTTGTAAGCAGCACCGATGGAGGAAAGAGTTGGACTCGAAATAATCCAGCGCTTATAGACAGCACCTTTCAATTTGCATGGTCAATAGAGATAAACAAAAATGACGACAGGGTAATCTATGCACAAACCTTCAATAATGGTGTATGGAAATCCTCGGACCAAGGCACTACTTGGAACAAGACCTTAGACACAGATGGCAAAGTGGCGTGGGATATGCACATCGAAGACAACGGATTAGATCTATGGGTAGCTGCAAGTACCAGAGGTGACACCTTGAGTACTATTTATCACAGCGACAATGCCGGAGAAGATTGGAATGAAATAACTGACGTCCCACAAATAGGCATCAGTGAAATCAATGTACAAAGAGACAAAGGCGCTCCAAATATATTAATTGGCAGTTGGAGAGGCGGTGTATATATGCGTTCTGAAAACACATGGAACAAGGTAGAAGAGGTAGATTATGATACCATCGCCGAAATACTAAAACACAAGGGGGAGTTTGTTATTGGAAGTTGGGGGAATGGGATTTATCGGATTAAATAGAGGTGTATGGTTTGGGGCATATGGGTTATGGTAGGAGGTGAGACAGTGTACGGTTTTTTTCATTTTCATTTCGACCGCAACGTAGTGGAGTGCCAATCTACGAATGGTCAATCGAAGAATGAGAGAAATCTCCGTTCTCGTATAGCGAATAGTTAAGTGTTGGGTTTATCGGAAAAAATAAGGTTAGATGAAAACAGTCATTATACTTGGAAGTGCTCGGAGTAAGGGAGACACTAGAGCAGTATTGGACAAACTGATTTCAAGTACAAACTGGGAATTAATAGACCTCAATAACTACAA
>CAZPUF010000191.1:0-4454 GCA_964589705.1 uncultured Saprospiraceae bacterium
ATTTGGAAGTAAGCCAGAAAATCAGCTACTTCTTGTCCTGAAGTAAATTCGGGTTTCGTCACTACCTCCAAAAGTGGCGTTCCTGATCGATTTAAATCGATCATAGATTGGCTATCATGTAAGTCATGTATGGATTTGCCTGCATCATCCTCCATGTGTACGTGATGAATTCTGATCTTTTTATCTTTACCATTAGTTGGAAAGGTAAACTCTCCACCAATTAAAACAGGAGACGAATCTTGCGTAATCTGATATCCTTTTGGAGAGTCTGGGTAGAAATAATGTTTTCTGTCAAAGGATGATTGCCTATTTATTTTGCTGTTTAATGCCAGTCCAAGCTTGAGCGCTTTTTGCACCATCGAATGATTGACGAAAGGTAATGCACCAGGTAAGGCCATGCTCACAGGATGGATGTTCTCATTAGGGTTGCTTCCAAATAGATTCACATCAGAACTGAAAGCCTTACTAGCTGTATTGAGTTGCACATGTATCTCTAATCCGATGACAGTATCATATCCTTTTACCATGCCGTAAAAATAGTATCCCAAACTAAAACTTGCTTAGGAATTCATGCCTTTCAGTATAAAATTATATATTAGAACTTTCTTTTATATTTATAATTCTTATTTCACTTAAATATTTTCAAATGAGTAAATTCCAAGAATGCCTTGAGACTTATGACAAGGAGTTTGGTAAGCTAAAAGTAAAGTATGATAAAAAACTATTAGCTGCTGTTGCAAAAGGATGTGGACCCTCTATATACAGTAGAGATGCATCTAAAGTTTCTTCTGGAGATAAAGCAGAGTTAGATAGAGTAAAGAAAAACTTCCTAATCAAAAAATTAGGATTGAAAGATGGTCCTAAGTTGGATGACGGCATCGCTGCTGTAGTAAAGACATTTGGATCTTCCAATAGGAATAAATACAGAGCAATGTTTTACTACTTACTGGTAAAACATTTCAGAAAAGCAAGCATATACAAATAAGCTTGATCTAAGAAAATAATTTGAGCCTCACTCCAAGTGGGGCTTTTTTTATATGTCTATTTATTGGCTAGTCGTAATTGCCACTTCCAAGCAGAAGAAGTCATATGATCTAAGGTGAGTTGTGTTGCCCATCCAAGCTCTACCTTTGCCAGAGTAGTATCTGCATATGTAGAGGCTATATCTCCAGGTCTTCGACCTGCTATTTTATAGTTTAATTTTTGGCCAGTTGTTCTTTCAAAAGATTCTATCACTTCCAATACTGTGGAGCCTTGGCCGGTTCCCAGATTAAAGACTTCGTACTTACTCTTGTTCTTATTTGCTATAAGTCTATTGAGTGCAACTACATGCGCTTTGGCTATATCTACGACATGGATATAATCTCTTACCGCTGTACCATCTTTAGTGTCATAGTCATTCCCGAATACGGAAAGTTCTGCCCTAATCCCTGCGGCAGTCTGTGTTATGAATGGCATCAGATTGGAAGGTACGCCTATAGGGAGTTCTCCTATCTCTGCACTAGAGTGCGCGCCTATAGGGTTGAAGTAGCGTAGAGCAATAACAGCATCTTCATCATGTCTGCTCAGAATATCTTCGCATAATATTTCTTCTGCTATCTGTTTGGTGTTTCCATATGGAGATGATGCAAGTTGGACTTTGGATTGTTCAGTGACAGGTAATACTTCAGGTTGACCATACACGGTACAAGAAGAAGAAAATATTTGATAAGGTATATGCTGATCACGCATCCCATCTATTACATTGATCAGACTGATGATATTATTTTTGTAGTATTTTAAGGGCTCCTCTACACTTTCTCCTACAGCTTTGAGTGCTGCAAAATGTATGACACCAACAGCATCCTTGTGATTGGCAAAAAAGGCGTCAGTTGTAACCTTGTCTACTAAGTCCAGTTCTACAAAAGGAACAGACTGTCCAGTAATTCTTTTGATTCCATCCAAAACAGACTTGTCTGAATTAGAAAGATTATCTACAATCACAGGATTATAACCAGCATCAATAAGTTCGACAACTGTATGTGAACCGATAAAACCAGTACCACCAGTTACAATTACTTTCATGATCTACTTTTTTAAAAAGTTGTAAGCATTGGTAAAAGCAATTATCCAGGGTGATATGATATCATCACGGCTGTCATCATAGTGTGCCCAATTCCATCTAAACATGGACCTCTCTATATGTGGCATCATGACCAAATGCCTTCCATCTTTAGAACACATCATCGCTGTATTATAATCACTGCCATTGGGATTGGATGGATAGTCCTCGTAGCCATACTTAGCGACGATATTATATTTGCTTTCATCTTCAGACAATTGGAATTTCCCTTCTCCATGAGAAATCCATACGCCAAGTTTACTTCCTGCTAGACTCCCTAACATGATAGATGGATTATCTTGAATGGTTACAGAAGTAAAGGCACTCTCATGCTTGTGAGAATCATTAAAGTGCATCTTGCCATGGGTCTCTAACTCTGGGTGAATTAATTCCAATTCCATCATCAGTTGGCAGCCATTACAAATCCCAATCGACAAGACATCCTCTCTGGCAAAGAACTTATCCAATGCCTTCTTAGCTTTATCATTGTATAGAAAGGCTCCAGCCCAACCCTTTGCAGATCCAAGTACATCGGAGTTAGAAAACCCACCTACCGCACCTAAAAACTGAATGTCCTCCAATGTCTCCCTTCCTGAAATCAAATCTGTCATGTGGATGTCCTTCACGTCAAAGCCAGCTAGATACATCGCATGCGCCAATTCTCTTTCTGAGTTACTCCCTTTCTCTCTGATAACTGCTGCTTTTGGTTTTACTGCTGTAGCGTCAATGGGTGGTATCTGTCCATCAAAACTTTCTGGAAATTTAAATTGGAGTGGCTGATTTTTATAATTGGTATAACGTAGACTTGAGGTTTCTCCAGCTGATTGCTTTTTGTCTAATAAGTAAGAAGTCTCATACCATGTATCTCTTAGATGAGTAATATCGAATTTATATGTATTATCTCCTTTCTTTACACTTAATGTAGGACTCTGAGTGACAGTACCTATCTTGATACAGGTTATATCCTCTTTGTTTAGTAGGACGTCTAGAGCTGATGTTGATTGAATGATGAGGCCTGCATTTTCAGCAAAAAGTAATTTGATAATATCATCTTCTTCAATAGCTGTCAAATCAATATTAGCGCCGATAGTTGTACTAGAAAAACAAAGTTCTAGTAAGGTGGTAATCATACCTCCCGCCGAAATATCATGACCTGCTGTTATCTTATTGTCCAGAATCAATTCCTGTACAACATCAAAGCATCTAGCCAAATAGGCTGCATCTAAGATATCAGGTGTCTCACTACCAATCTTTTTTAGCGTTTGTGCAAAAGTTGAGCCTCCTAAATTGTACGTATCCTTTGATAGATTTATATAATAGATGTCCCCACCATTATTTTTCAGTACAGGCTCTATGATCTTGGTAATATCATTACAGTGTCCGACAGCAGATATGACAACTGTACCAGGAGCATATACATTACCGTCAGGATATTTTTGCTTCATGGACATAGAGTCTTTTCCTGTCGGAATATTAATGCCGAGTGCAATGGCGAATTCGGATACAGCCTGTACAGCATCATAGAGTCTGGCATCCTCGCCTTCATTTTTAGCTGGCCACATCCAGTTGGCTGACAATGAGATAGACTTAAGGCCGTTTTCTAATGGTGCCCAGATTATATTAGTCAGCGCCTCTGTGATGGCGCATCGTGATCCAGCCTTGGCATCTATCAGTGCACTGACAGGGGCATGACCCATACTTGTCGCTATGCCATGAGTGGAATCATAATCCAAGGCCATTACACCACAATTGTTCAGTGGTAATTGTAGTTCACCACAGCATTGTTGCTTGGCCACTCTACCGCCTACGCATCTATCCACCTTGTTGGTCAACCAATCCTTGCAGGCAACTGCTTCCATCTTTAAGACGTTCTCCAGATAATGTGATACCCGATTAGAGTCATATGAGACTGACTCATAGTTGGTGTCGACTCTCTTGTCAGACATAATAGTTTTTGGCGAACTACCAAAGAAGTCTTCCATGCCTAAATCTATAGGCACTACCTTGCCATCCGAACTTGTGATGACAAATCTATGATCTCCAGTAATCTCACCGACTTCATATATTGGAGAACGTTCTCTCTCCGCTATCTCTCGCAACATAGGCAAATCCTCCTTGGCGATAATCAGTCCCATTCGTTCTTGAGATTCATTACCGATGATTTCTTTAGCAGAGAGGGTAGGGTCACCAAGTGGTAATTTATCCAAGTAGATTTTACCACCAGTTTCTTCTACTAGTTCGGAGAGACAGTTGAGATGTCCACCAGCGCCATGGTCGTGGATGGATATGATTGGATTAGAGGATTGCTCGACCAAGGCTCTTATTGTATTACAGGCTCTCTTTGGCATTTCGG
>CAZPUF010000191.1:4464-5824 GCA_964589705.1 uncultured Saprospiraceae bacterium
CGGGATTAGATCGTTCGACAGCAATAAGCTCTATGCCAGATCCAAATGAACCCCCTTCAGCAGAAAATACTGCTGCTCCACCCATACCTATACGGTAATTGTCTCCTCCCAATATGATAATTTTATCACCAGGTTTTGGAATGGCTTTTTGTGCTTGCTCTTTCTTGGCGTAGCCCACACCTCCTGCCATCATAATAACTTTATCATAGCCATATTTCTTTCCTGCTTCTTCATGCTCAAAAGTCAATAGTGAACCATTAATGAGTGGTTGTCCAAATTTGTTACCAAAATCAGATGCCCCATTAGAGGCCTTGATGAGTATATCTATCGGTGATTGGTATAGCCATTCTCTTGCTGCCATACCTTCATTGTCTTCGGCTCTTAGTCTGGAGTGGGCTGTCATATATAAGGCCGTGCCCGCTAAGGGGATTGATCCTTGACCACCTGCCATACGATCTCTGATCTCTCCACCTGAACCTGTGGCAGCACCGCTAAAGGGCTCCACAGTCGTAGGGAAGTTATGGGTCTCTGCCTTAAGTGATATGATAGCATTGAATTTCTCTTTATTGTAGAAGTCAGGAATATGACCATTGACAGGTGCGAATTGGGTGACTTCAGTGCCATCTATAAATGCCACATTGTCCTTGTAAGCAGAGACTATCGTATTAGGGTGCTGCTTAGAAGTTTCTTTGATAAGCTTAAATAGGGAAGAGGGCATCTCCTCTCCATCTATAATGAATTGGCCGTTGAAGATCTTATGACGGCAGTGTTCGCTGTTGACTTGAGAGAAACCAAATACCTCTGAATCTGTAAGCGGTCGGCCTATGCGATCGGAGACATCAATGAGATAACCTATCTCTTCAGGACTAAGTGCCAGTCCTTCTTTTTCGTTATATGCCGCTATGTCCAATATAGGAACTATAGGGTCAGCCTCTATATCTATGGCAAACAAGTCTTGATCCAGTCCATCGTACAATTGGGTTACCATTGGGTCATGAGATTGACCATCTTGCGCAGGAGTATATTTTTCTATCCTCAGTATCCCTTCGATGCCCATATTCTGGGTGATCTCTACTGCATTAGTACTCCAAGGTGTGATCATTGTCTTACGAGGACCGATATATCGCCCGCTTATCTTAGAGGATGCTAATACCGCTGCATCGCCAAATAGCCACTGTAACTTATCAATATCTCTCTGTGATAGTGTATTGTCCACCTCTAGAGTAATAATCTGTCTACTAACATCACCAAAAAAGAGAATCATAATCCAAGTCTGTCTAGGCTGTAAATGCGGCAAAGGTCATGTATTTGGAGGTAAAAGAGTAAAAAATGGAAGACTATCTAAGGGAAATAATAGGCC
>CAZPUF010000192.1:0-5804 GCA_964589705.1 uncultured Saprospiraceae bacterium
ATTCTTAATAAACACTTTTCAACTCGATCTGAGTGAAGCGGCGCAGAGAGTTCTCCGTCATCTCTATGGATCATGACATTCAGTAAAACAGCATAAATAATAACCTACCCCTTTACAAGCACGGAGAAATATCCACAAGGTCGATGTGTAAAGTGACCATTTTAATCAAGACACCGTTCGTCGAGACTTGTAGTCTCGATGTAATATGCTTGTCATAATTACACCGTAAACCTATGTAGCCTCATATACTCATAGCTTCATAGAATCCTTGGATTCAGTTTCCATTAGAATAAGATTTCTCTACTCTTGCGTCGCTCGAAAAGAAAAAGTATAATTAACGTCGTTACACTATTACACTGTGAACCGTTGCACCAAGAACATCGTTCGTCGAGACTTGTAGTCTCCCATAGACTTACATACAATCAATACCTTCAAACCATTAAACCTCAGATTATCTCATAAAAAACACGATATTTACAAGGCTTGAAAAAAGATAAATTGAATTAGAATGAAAAATTTAATCTCATTGGCAATCCTTCTCACTCTTATAATCGGATGCATAGATCAACGATTTTCAATTAATACAATAGAGCTACCTCAAGTTGACCAATTCACTTCTGTTTATAGTCAGAATACAAAGTTTAATTTCATAAACAGTATGTCAGACACTTTGGTAATGATCTCAGATTATCAGAAAACGACTGTTGAAAGAAGTTTGCCTGATGATTCTACTTTTTTTATCGATGACTATATTATTCAGTTACATTCTGAGTCAAAAGGAATACTTATTGTGCTTTTGGGTACAGCATTTATTTCAGCTGATTTTGAGATAATTAATCCAAGCTTAAATATTCTACTTATGCCTAGGGATAGGAACAGTTTAGGGATGGATATTAGAATAGAAGAAATGTTTGCAACTTCTACTGACGAAACAGAAATTTTTGATTCTCTTGAATTATTGAATAAGGGATTCTCTACTGCCTATTCAGTAAATTCTCCTGAGCAAAGTTCGTTTTCTCAGCTATTTTATAATGAAGAATATGGAGTGATTGGCTTCAGAGATGAGAATAATATATTGTGGAGAATTGATAGTGTAGAGCAATAATATCCTAGTAATAGGTATTTATTTTGCCCAGCTCGTAGAGACTTATAATTGCGATGCAATATGCTTGCAACTATTTATTCAGCTATCGTTCATTCTACCAACCTACCCCTTTACAAGCACGGAGAAATCTCCACAAGGTCGATGTTAAAGTCACCATTTTAATCAAGACACCGTTCGTCGAGACTTGTAGTCTCGATGCAATAAGATTGTTACATCCTTCTCTTTCAAGAAAAGGTGGGTTTTCCGAGATATCGGAAAGGTCGGATGAGTTAGAAAAAAAGCGCAACATCGTTCGAGTAATCAATCAAAAGAAAAAAATAGAAACTTACTAAAAACTAGTGGATGAAATTAAAACAACTATTTAACAATTATTTTTCTGCTTCCCAGTAATTGACCATTTTCTAAAAAGGTAACAATATATAGACCACTGCTTAAGCTTTGCAAGTCTATTAGTAATCCATCGTTTCTGCCACTAATTAATTCGATATTTTTCTTATTAACCAATCTTCCATCATTTGAGTCTATCCTGATATCTATGTTCCTTTTTCTGTTGCTTCTCATATCAAAATAGAGTTGTTGACTTTGTAGAGGATTTGGATACATTAGGTCGATTAATAATCCCTCATTCACGCCATTTATCTCATTGATACTAGAAGAAAAGTCGCTAAGATCTACTTTGGTATAATAGATTTTCAATTCTCCAGTAACAGAATCAATGTTATTCCAAAATAAAAATGCCGTGTGATTAGTCATGACAGATTGGTGATAATCTCCTATGCCAAATCCACCACTTACATTAATTATTTCATCATAAGCAATTGTTACAATATTAGCAATTTGCTCTGTGAAAGTAACTCCACCATCCTCTGATATAGCAAATTTATAACTTGTTTCAGAGGGTGAATTATTAGCTGATTCTTCATACCAATCAATTAACAATTTTCCGTCTTCACTGACATAGATGGATGAATAAAATTGGTTTCTTTGGTCATTACTTGAATTGCTTATTGGTGCAGGAGTTGACCAAGATCCTCCTTCATCATCAGAATATGTTAGATATACATCAAAGTGATTGTCACTATCAACTTCGGAAGATGTATAAGCAAGATAAATTCTACCTACATACTCTCCTGTTGAATTATCAATTGACATATAAGCACATTGTTGGAATCTGTTGGAAATCTGTGGTGCATTCATTATGGTATTTGGAAGAGACACTATAAGATGACTACTCAGTAGAGCATTTCCCCCATCGGAAATATGATGAATATAAATATCATTACTTTCACTACCCCAATATGTATTCGTACAAAAAATATCTCCGTCATTTCTTAGAGCTACAGTAGGAACGAAATCTCCAACAGGTAATTCTATTTCATTTGTGATTGTATCATTGCTTGTGGCTATAAATTCAGTTTTGAAACTGATAACAGATTCAGTATTGATGAGTACATAGTATTTGTTGCCCTTATACAGAGAATTTTGGAAAGTATCTATTGCCATCCAAGGCTTATCTACATCGTAACCATATCTAAAAACTTCTCGCCATCCATTACCACCATCATTGGATTTAAAAACAGTTAATTGTTCGCTTCCTTCTGCTCCTTTATCTACATCAAATGCTGTCAAATAGGCATTGCCATCAGCATCAAATCCAACAACCGGATCCCCAATTGCTCTATCTGAAAAGAAGCTGCCTGTAAATTCACTGAGCATCCAAGTAGACCCAAAGTCAAGTGTATAGTATACTGATAATTGTGTAGATTCTTCTTGATACGAAGGATTAAAATTATTCATCGTTACAAGAATGATGTTATTTGTATCTCTTGGATTTATTGCAGAGTGGAATTCTGCTTCAGGATTCCTAGAGTCTGTAACAAAATTTTGACAATAAATAATTGTCGGTAAAAACACAAGGAAGATAATACACCTAAACATGTCTATATGATTTTTACTAAATGAAATCACTGTTCGTCGCGACAAGCAGTCTCGAAGCAATATGCTTGCAAACTATCTAAACTAATTATTCACCTATCATTCATGCTACCAACATACCCCTTTACGAGCACGGAGAAATCTCCACAAGGTCGATTTGTAAAGTGGTCTATCTAATCAACACACCGTTCGTCGAGACTTGTAGTCTCGATGCAATAAGCTTGTCTCAATTGGACTGCGAACCGATGAACTACATATTCTCTAGGCTTAATAGAATCCTTAGATTCAATTTCCATTAGAATAAGATTTCTCGACTCCTACGTCGCTCGAAAGGAAAAAGTAGAATTAATGTCGTTGTACTATTAAACTGTGAACCGTTGCACCAAAGCCGAAGACCATGTGCCTTAAACCGTGCACCTTATGCCGCGGTTTACCGCAAACCCATAGACCGCGTTTCCGCTACCGTTGCACCTTGCACCGAAACACCGATGCACCGTTACACTACCCTTGACTAATCCGCTTTATAGTCGCCAACAATTTATCTGCATCACCAGCTCTGTAACGCTTGTCTTGGTAAGCTAACTTTCCATCTTTATCAAAAATGAAAGTTTGAGGATAGCCATTCAATTGTCCTGGTAGTACTTCTCTGAATGCTCTATTCATATCCCAGTAGGTATCCCACTTCCACCCCTTACTAGTTGTCTGATTGACGAAACTCTCATATTTATTAGGGAAGTCACCTGAGATAGCATAAAGGTTAAAATCAGCTTCTTCTTGCCACTGCTCATAGACTGGTGAGATAGCTGCTAGCTTCATATGACATGGTCTACAGGTAGTCAACCAAAATAGAAGTACTGTCGGTTTGCCATTATCCTTAAATATATCAGAAGAATTAAAAGTCTCTCCTTTTACATTCTTAAGCTGAATGTCAAAAGGAAAATTCTTTGGATCTGCATTCGAAGTAGATGCTGCTTTAACAATAGGCGCAGAAGTACTGACTGTAGCTGGCAGAACCACATCTTCTATAGGCTTGGCAGTTTGCTTACAACCGCTTATTACTAACAAATTGAGCGACAAAAGCATAAGAATAGAAAAGTTAAACTTCATCTGAAATACTATTTTGAGCAAAAATAAGCCTTCTCAAGGTTTGTTCAAATAGAAAACACTTAGAAGACTTGTGAAAAACAATATTAATTTTTCTCATTTTCACTAATTGTCGGTTCTCTGATATCAAAGCTGTATAGGCTAGTGACATTTTTTCTACTGCTTTTGTTCTTTGTCAAATTTCAATCTATGTCTATTGTATACTTTGAGCTGCTCATCCGTGTATGTTGGATTCCAACTATACTCCATTTGAAATAGTTTACCTTTCTTGAATCGCAATTCTACTCGATTTGGATAAGCTTTACTCGCAGTAGGTAAGTCATCAATCAAATAGATCCATTCATACCCATCAATTCTTCCCATATTGGCACCAATATTTCTATGAGAAAATGAGTTTTTGAATAATGATCTTATCTGTCCTAGAGAGGTTGATGTTGATAGCTGGAGATTTGGCGTTTCAATTGGTGGTTGAGTATCTATAAAGTTATAACGATACAGATAGCTGCTATCTCCAACAACGTGATAGACTTTATTCCAAGTAGAGTCGTATATCCAGCAATCATAATACACGTTTCCTTGTCTCGGGATAAGAGCGAAGCTAGAACAACTATCTCTTATTTCAAATGGATCTCCTTCATCAAGTAATAATTGAGATTTGGATTTAATTATTGGTTTACCGTTTAGAGTGGCCTTGCTTAATTGTATAACTTCAGGCTTAAACATCTCAGCCGTCCATCCTTCTTTTTTATAGACAGGTTCGTGTTTGCAACCCAGTAACGTTGTCATTATAAATACTATTCCTATTGAGAGTTTTAAGCTCATTTTTTAATTTGGCTGGAACGAATTATGATAGGTGACTGTACGATGTAAGCCATCCTATCTTTTGTTAGAAGTAGGCTTTCCGACCACATTTATTAGTTGCCTATCTCCTCGCTGATTTTCAACAATGAGTTTTCCCACCGCTTTGTTTCCATAAAATTGCAATTTGAAATCACTTTGATTATCTACTTCAATAATATCGACAGGGACGGCATCCAATCTATCTTGAACATTTAAGAGTTTTATTCTGACAGGAAATTCTAGCTTTATTAAACTTTGATCAAATTCAAATATATAGGAAGAATTGTTAACCAACCATAAGGGCCGATTATTAAGAAATGTTATAGGTTTATGAAAAATAGTAAGATCCCAATAGTCTTGTTCCTCATTTCGATTTGATTTGAATGCTTCATCTCCGCTCATGATTATTTGAGGAGATGAAGCTTTACTATCTTCAAATACTATTTCGCTAACATTAGTGCACCAAGCGAAATGCGTCTGATCTATAGTAAAAGGATCATGACCTGTTATTTGCTTAAGGTGATAAGCCATCAGAGAATCAATTTTACCATTTTTCCCTGTTCTTGGCATCTCTATAAGATGACCGTATCCACAATGGACAATAATTTTTGCATTAGGATCTATATCAAATATTCTTGCGATGTTCTTTGCTTGATTCAGTTCCCTGGTCTTCCCTCTTTCTTCATAGCCAACCAAGTTATAACCAAGTTCTATTGCCTTTCTTATCATGTTACCATACTGCGGTTCTTTTGCATAGGTGCCAGAACAGGCCTTCATAAGAGGATAGCCCCGCGACATGATGGTAGTATCTCCTAAGTTA
>CAZPUF010000193.1:0-5732 GCA_964589705.1 uncultured Saprospiraceae bacterium
AAGAACTCCTGCTAAGAAAAAAACGACAGCAAGAAAGACTACTGCTAGAAAAACAACTGCAAAGAAGAAAAGTGCAGGTAGACCACGTAAAAAGTAGTTCTCTTAACAGAATAATCAATAAGAAAAAGGTGCTAACCAAGTTAGCACCTTTTTTTATGCCCTATGGTATTTAAATATGACTCATCAATATCTAACTGCACAATTGTATTTTTGCGCAAAACGATTGATATGTCATTCAACTATGGAGAAGACCATCTGACTGCAGGTAAAGCACTTGCTATTCTTTCTGGCAAACTGAAGACAAACATCACTACTTCGGTAAAACAAAAAATAAATGCTTCTCATAAGGCAGTCACTGATATCGCCAATGGACATAAAGCTATATATGGTATCAATACTGGTTTTGGCCCATTATGCAATACAATCATTTCAAAACAAAATACCAGCAAGCTTCAGAATAACATACTCCTAAGCCATGCTGTTGGCGTAGGTGATCCTGTGCCTTCAGAAATAGCAAAACTCATGCTTATCCTTAAAATGCATGCACTTTGTCAAGGCTATTCAGGAGTCAGCATGACTATTATTAATAGAATTGCATGGCATATAAGTAATGATATAATACCTGTCGTTCCAAGTCAGGGCTCTCTTGGTGCTTCTGGTGATTTGGCACCTTTATCTCATCTTTTCCTACCGCTAGTTGGAGAAGGAGAAGTTATATACAAGGGGAAAAAATATCATGGAAAATCCATTCTTCTTAAGCTTAAGAAAAAGCCAATTAAGCTTCCGCCAAAGTCGGGGTTAGCTCTTATTAATGGAACCCAATTTATAGCTGCTCATGCAATATATGTCTTACACACCATGCACAATTGCCTGTCACATGCAGATATAATTGGTGCTATGATGATAGAAGGAATGGAAGGATCTGCGGCTCCATTCAGCAAGAAATTCCACCAATTAAGACCTTACCGAGGCAATAGACATGTTGCTGAAAGAATTTCTTCCTTCTTAAAAGATTCTGCTATACTTGAGTCACATAAAGATTGCGACAAAGTCCAGGATCCTTATTCACTAAGGTGTATGCCTCAAGTCCATGGAGCTTCTCGGACAGCGTGGGCTCATCTGAAGGAATGTGTAGAGATTGAAATCAATGCTGTTACTGATAATCCTATTATTTTCTCAAAAAGACAAACGGTGAGTGGTGGTCACTTTCACGGCCAACCGCTGGCTATTCCAATAGACTATGCCTGTATAGCAGCTGCTGAGTTAGGAAATATCTCAGACAGAAGAACTTATCTGTCCTTAGAAGGCAAACATGGACTCACTCCTATCCTTCTTGTAGAAAAAACCGGATTGAATTCTGGATTTATGATACTACAATACACCACTGCCGCACTTGTTAGTGAAAACAAGGGCTTGTGCTTCCCGGCCAGTGCAGATAGCATCCCCTCTTCCTTAGGACAGGAGGATCATGTAAGCATGGGTTCTATCGGAAGCAGAAAAGCATTGAAAGTTTGTCAGAATTTAGAAAAAATCCTGGCTATCGAATTGATCTGTGCTGCTCAAGCTTTGGATTTCAGAAGACCCAAAAAATCAAGTAAGACACTAGAGGCTATACATAAACAAATAAGGAAGTATATCAAGCACACTGAAGAAGACAGACCCTTCAAAAAGGATATAGATGCTGCCATTGAACTGGTTAGGCAAGGCAAATTAGTAGCGTTAGCTAAAAAGCATCAGTCCCGAAAGTATACCTTTGAATCAGAATTTGAACTCTATTAATACAGTGTTCTTGTTTGTATGCTTTCAAAACTCATTTAGCATCTATTTACTATTTTGAAATAAATATTGTCCATGTCATTTGCAGACCAAATACTACAAGGCATCCCATCTACTCTCCCCCAGCCTAAGCCTTATCCCTCTGATGCAAATAAAGCCCCCAAACGAAAAGACATCCTGCGTACTGATGAAAAAATATTGGCAGTACAAAATGCGCTCAGATACTTTCCCTCTGACTGGCATAGCACCTTGGCACCAGAATTCTTAGAAGAACTTAATCAGCTTGGTAGAATATATATGCACAGATTTAAGCCCAGCTATGAGATGTATGCCAGGCCACTAGATGCTTATCCGGCAAAAAGTCAGCAAGCTGCCTCTATCATGCTGATGATCCAGAACAACCTAGACCCTGCCGTAGCGCAGCATCCCAATGAACTGATTACATATGGTGGCAATGGCGCCGTCTTTCAAAACTGGGCACAATATCTACTGACCATGTCCTACCTAGCTCAGATGACAGAAGAGCAGACACTACATATGTATTCCGGACATCCTATGGGGTTATTTCCTTCTCATAAGGAAGCCCCTCGTGTTGTAGTGACCAATGGTATGATGATACCTAACTACAGCCAGCCAGATGATTGGGAAAGATATAACGCTTTAGGGGTCACTTCTTATGGTCAGATGACCGCAGGCTCATACATGTATATTGGCCCTCAAGGTATTGTGCATGGGACAACTATCACAGTAATGAATGCCTTTAGAAAGCTATTAGGAAAGGGTCAGTCACCTGAAGGGAGGATTTTTCTCACTGCAGGACTTGGAGGAATGAGTGGTGCACAACCAAAGGCTGGGAATATAGCTGGCTGTATAACTGTCTGTGCAGAAGTCAATCCTCGTGCCGCTCGAAAGCGACATGAGCAAGGATGGGTGGATGAAATCTATGATGAGATACATGAGCTCATTACCAGAGTCAAAGTTGCCCAAGATAAAAAAGAAATAATCTCATTGGCTTATGTAGGTAATGTGGTGGAGGTCTGGGAGGTTTTCTTGACAGAAAATATAAAGGTAGATGTTGGTTCCGATCAGACTTCTTTGCACAATCCTTGGGCTGGCGGATACTACCCAGTTGGACTGTCTTATGACGACGCTAATCTGATGATGCGTGAGAATCCACAAAAATTCACTAAAGCGGTCAAAGCCTCATTAAACAGGCAGGCAGCAGCTATTAATAAACATGCCGCCAGAGGCACGTATTTTTTTGACTATGGAAATGCCTTTCTTCTAGAATCATCCAGGGCAGGAGCAGATATAATGGCAGACAACGGCATAGATTTCCGTTATCCTTCTTATGTCCAGGATATATTAGGTCCAATGTGTTTTGATTACGGATTTGGTCCATTCAGATGGGTATGTACTTCTGGAGTCGCTGCTGACTTGGATAAAAGTGATGCGATTGCCGCAACGGTACTGGAATCAATCAAAGCTGAAGCGCCTGAAAATATCCAGCAACAGCTGGCTGATAATATCAAGTGGATTAAGGATGCTAAGAAAAATAAACTGGTAGTGGGTTCTCAGGCCAGAATCTTATACGCTGATGCTGAAGGCCGAATCAAAATTGCACAGGCCTTTAATAAAGCAATTGCTGATGGTGACATTTCGAAGCCTATAGTCTTAGGCCGTGACCATCATGATGTCAGTGGTACAGATTCGCCCTACAGAGAAACAAGTAATATCTATGACGGCAGTAAGTATACAGCAGATATGGCCATACATAATGTCATAGGAGACAGCTTTAGGGGCGCAACATGGGTATCAATCCATAATGGTGGTGGTGTTGGATGGGGAGAAGTGATCAATGGTGGCTTTGGCATGTTACTAGATGGCAGTGTAGAAGCTGACCAACGACTACAAAGCATGTTATTCTATGATGTCAATAATGGAATAGCTCGAAGAGCTTGGGCAAGAAATCAGCCCGCACTCGATGCGATCCAAAGGGAAATGAAACGGAGTCCACACCTAAAGGTTACCCTACCAAATATTGTAGATAGTCAGATTCTCGATTCTATCAAAGAAGATGTATCAGATCTGGCCTAAGTCCTTTATAACAACCCAGCAATTACATTTTCTTCTGTAATTCCTTCTGCTTCTGCCTTATAGTTTCTAACGATTCTATGTCTCAACACATAATTAGCTATAGCTTGTACATCTTCTTTGTCTGGAGAGTATTTTCCATTTATCGCAGCATGCGTTTTAGCACCCAACACTAAGTATTGTGAAGCTCTTGGACCAGCACCCCAAGCAATATAGTTGTTGACAGTATCTGTAGCCATTTCCGTATTAGGTCTGGTCTTACTCGCTAACGAAACAGCGTACTCCAACACATTATCTGCAATAGGAATTTTTCTTATAAGTTGTTGGTAGCCCATTATCTCCTCCGCCGTTACTATACTATTGAGTTGCACATTTTTGTCCGTTGTCGTAGACTTGACTACAGTGATTTCCTCTTGGTATGATGGATAATCCAAAGGAATATTAAACATAAATCTGTCCAGCTGCGCTTCTGGCAATGGGTACGTTCCTTCTTGCTCTATTGGGTTTTGTGTAGCGAGTACAAAGAATGGCTTAGGCAATATATGTCTGACACCACTGATGGTCACACTTCTTTCCTGCATCGCCTCAAGTAGCGCTGCTTGTGTCTTAGGGGGTGTTCTATTAATCTCATCTGCCAAGACTATATTGGCGAACAGTGGTCCTTTGTTGAATTTAAAAGAACGACTCTCGTCCAGTATCTCTGCCCCTGTAATATCAGATGGCATTAAATCTGGTGTAAACTGTATTCTTTTAAAAGATAAATCCAAAACCTCAGAAATCGTACTTACAAGTAGTGTCTTCGCCAATCCTGGCACCCCTACAAGTAAACTATGACCGTTCGCAAACAAAGAAATCAGGACAGTTTTAACAACATCTTCCTGACCAACAATGACTTTTCCAATTTCCGACTTTAATGCAGTATATGTTTTTTGTAGACCATCTACTGCTTCCTGGTCATTATTAAAGTTTAAGCTCATTCTTAATTATCTCATTATATAAAAAACACTGCCCAAAGTAATATATTGACTTTGGGCAGTGCAAAATTAGGCTAATGGTAGATTATTCGCTCGTTAATCAGCAATCAATTACTTGCTTATTGCAATTTTTTCTGATTTTAAGATTCGGTTACCATTTGATAATACGACAAAATAGAAGCCAGATTCTATACCATCAAGACTGTGTCTAGACTCTCCTGACACCTCAGAAATAGATGCTGCTGAAATTCCAGTCGTATTATAGATGTCTAGTCGTGCAGAGGTAGTACTTGCTTCTGTAAGATCTACATGAAGTAAGTTGTCTGCAAAAAATATGCTTATGTCCTCATCTTCTTGATCGATAGTAGAACTTGTCATTCTAAACCCATCAAAGAAATTTATGGTTGCTAATGAAGCTGGTAGTACGCATCCTCCATGGGTTAGTGGAAACCCTACGTCCATCTGAAGCGCGGTTACCTGATCAGATCCATTGGCTGTCATTACTCCAGCAGCAAGAGTCGCATTTCTGAAAGTGACTTGTTCATCCCCCATACAGTAATATAAGTTTGTCGGTGCTTGTGGAGCCCAATCAAAAACATCATTATCTGCAAGTGCCTGAGATAAAGGATGGTCTGGGTCATTAATTAATGCATCCGCAATTTCAGGTCGTAAAGTATTAACAGGTGTCACTGATCCCACTGAATCCAATAGCAATTGAGACATTTGGCTATTTAAGTCATTGAGTAGAATGGTCTCATCTCGAAATGCTTCTACACTAGGTATAAACTGGGGTAGGAATACATCCTCTAATTCAAAACCTGCCAATAGATTAGGATAGGCCACCTGATATCCCAAGGTCAACCATCCAATGTAGGACACCGTTTCATA
>CAZPUF010000194.1:0-5647 GCA_964589705.1 uncultured Saprospiraceae bacterium
ATCCGAAAGTTTAGCAGATGTTGTATTCCCAGCTAATATTGCTGTAGAATGTGATGCAATGAATAATCCTAATACAAATGTCACTGGCGTGCCTACAATCGGCGGCTGTGATCTCAATCTGGTAGATAATCTTTGCAAGTTTAATATCTCATTTGTTGATGATACAACATCGACGTGTGGATCTAACTTTACGATAAGACGTACGTGGAGTATTTTGGATTGGTGTGCAGCGGATTTCCGAGAAGGTTTTCAGACAATTAATGTGTCTGATACTCAGCCACCATCTATACAGTGCCCAGCAGGTCCAATAGTATTGGATACAGATAATGGATGTACGGCAACGCCGAGTTTTAGTCCTTTTCAGGACGGAAGCCCGACGGCGCTTAGAATGGCTACAGATTGTTCTGGAATATCTGCAGAAATATATTTCGAAACTGCTGATGGATTCGAACCATTCTCTTCTACAAATCTACCAGCTGACACATATACATTTAGATATGTAGTCAGTGATGAATGTGATAATTCATCGAATTGTGACTTTGATGTACAAGTTGTAGATAATGCTGAACCTATTGCCGTATGTGACCAATTTACAGTTGTGTCACTAGATGAAGACGGATGGGGTAGAATTTTTGGTCCTTCATTAGATGATGGATCTTTTGATCAGTGTGGAGGTCCTGTGACCTTATCCGTTAGAAGATTATCCACGCCGTGTGCAGGGATTCCAGACTATGACAGAGATGATTTGACATTTGGTCCATATGTTCAGTTTTGTTGTGCAGAGACCAATGATACAGTTCCTGTTATGTTAAGAGTAACTGATTCTGGAGGTATGTCTAGTACGTGTAATGTCAATGTTGTGGTGCAAGATAAGCACGGCAACTTCAGTCTAGGTTGTCCTCAGCCAGTAATCAGCACACCATGTCTTGGTACAGAAGCCCAACTTAGATCGCTGTTTACAGCACCGTCTCCTATCAATTCTTGTGGATCGATACCTACATTTATTACTAGTGATAGTGATGGTGCCCTTGATGAGTGTGGCGTAGGATCATTGTCAAGGACATATACAGCAGTATTTGGTCAGGACACAACTGATATGACTTGTGTGCAAACCATAAATGTATCAGCAGGATCTAATTTAGCCAACAGTTCTTTTATCCCTCCTCCTAATGAGGTCACAAGCCCAGCAGTTAACTGTTCTAATTTTATGGAAGATACAGGTGACGGTCCTAGGCTTAGGTCTGGTACTGACTTGTGCAGTGATGTAGGGTTCTTGTTCGAAGATGAAGCATTTTTTGGGGCAGAAGGATACTGTGTTAAAGTTATTAGAACGTGGACAGCAATAGACTTATGTAATCATAATGTGAGTACAGGAGAAGGTGTCTTTGGGCCTTGGATACAGACAATTAAAGTGTCAGATACTGAAGGACCAGAGTTGGCTAATTGTCCAGAAGACATTACAGTGGCAGCGTCAGGGTTGACATGTGACGGATTCGTAGATGTGTCGATGCCAACTGCTACAGATTTGTGCCTTGATGAGGCATTATTAGAAAGAGACTTTACATGGAGTATTTCTGGTGACGCTAGTCTGGATGGTGTAGGTAATACGGCCTCGCAGACACTGCCAGTAGGTACATATATGTTAACTTGGTCAGCATCGGGAGCATGTGGTACAACATCATCATGTGCACCGATTACTATCCTGGTACAAGACCAAGTATCACCAACAGTATTTTGTAGAACTAATGTTACAACGGTTATCTCTACCGCAAGTCCAAATATGTTGCCTACTGTTACGGTATGGGCATCAGACTTTGATCTTAATAGTACAGATGATTGTGATGATAATATTTCTGTATCATTTTCGCCAGATAACGCAAATGATATTCAGAGAGATTTTGGTTGCCATCAATTGGGATTCCAAACACTTCAGATATACTTTACCGATACTAGTGGAAATCAAGACTTTTGTTCAACCACAGTTAACATACAGGCTAATGGAGATATTTGTGATACAATAGGACAGAGAGATGTAGTCTTTGTTGGAGGAGAAGTATATACTGAGCAGTTTGAGATGATAGAGAATGTAGAAGTGGGCTTAGAGAACATGGCCAATGGGTTGATGAATTTAAGTCAGACTGATGATAGTGGTCAGTTTGCCTTTGATAACATTCTTGCTCAGAATAATTATAGGTTGCAAGCAAATGGAGATGATAATTATCTCAACGGTGTAGACACCAGAGATTTGATAAGAATCCAAAGACATATTCTAGGAATAGAATTCTTAGATTCTCCATACAAGTTGATCGCAGCAGATATTAATAATAGTGCTTCTATAGATGGAATAGATATAGTTGAACTTAGAAAATTAGTATTGGGTATTTACTTAGAATTGCCACAAAATGATAGTTGGAGGTTTGTAGATGAAAATCAAGAATTTTTAGATGCACAATCGCCATGGCCGTTAGAAGAAGAGATTCAGCTACATGATATCAATCAAGATATGATGGATAACGATTTCATAGCTGTGAAAGTAGGAGATGTAGACGGTTCTGCTTTGGTCAATGATAATCAAGTAATTATAGCATCTAAGGGGACACAAAACCTCGACTTAGTGACTGAATTACACGAAATTGGAAGTAATGAGTACTTAATTCCTGTTTACTTAAGCCAACCTCTAAGTGTTTTTGGAATGCAAATGGATATCACCTTTGATGAAAATGTCCAAGTAACAGATATAGAATCTGGCAAAATACTGATGGAAGGCGGTTATTCGATCTTTATCGAAAACCACTTGACGATTAGCTACCATGAAAGGGAATTATTTGACATAGACGCCAATGAAGCCTTATTTTACTTGACAGTAAAGTCAGATTCGCCAATATCGGATGTACCATTCTCATTATCAACCAATGGTGTTAAAAATGAGGTTTATGGACAAGATTTAAGAAGAATAAGCATTTCAGATAGCCAGGCATTACCAACGTTTATCACAGAATTGCAACAGAATACGCCAAATCCATGGGATGTAAGTACAGATATTGTATTTGAATTACCATCAAAAGCGGAAGTGAATTTTAAGATTTTGGATCTAAATGGACGTATAATATACTCTAATTCAGCTACTTATGAAGCTGGGAGGAATGTAATTACGCTGAATGCTGATCAACTGCAAGGAGACGGTGTCTTCTACTACCAAATAGAAACAGGAAACTATTCAGCGAGCAAGAAAATGGTTAAGCTGAAATAGTGCGAATAAGATAATTACAGTAAATAGGCGCATTGTAATCCAATGTTAGCCATATTAATAGGCCTGCATAATTTTATGTAGGCCTATTTTCATTACAACAGAATCATAATGTGTGATATATATATAAATAAAAATTTATATGTCTTAACTTTATAATCTCTAAGAATCGACAAAAGAATAAGGTCGTTCGTTTAAAAACATAGTTATTCCTCTTAACTTTGCGCCTTTTATGATGGTGTGTATAATAGAGGGCTGTAGCGATCTATATTATTACGCAAATAAATATCCTGGACATGTCACTAAGATTCTATTCGTTCTTTGTGTTTCTGTTTTTTACGATTAGTGCTTCTTCTCAATCTCAACCTCCTCTACAAGTTGATGTTAGTGTGGATACTACTCCAGCACCCGGCGATTCTTTGGATGTAGAAATTAGAATGTCTGATTTTGATGATCTGACTGGATTTAGCCTTTTCTATCTATGGGACTCTACTGTGATGAGAGTGGATACTGTACCCTTTGTCAATACGGCTGCATTACCAGGGTTTTTCAGGTCAAGTATCTCATTACCTCAGGATAGTAATCGTAATCCTCAGCAAGGGCAGGTACAAACCATTTGGTTTTCTGCCTCTCCTAGATCAATTCCAGACTCCACTCACTTACTGACATTAAGATTTATAGTGGTAGGCAATGCTTGTGATACCACCTCATTTGATATTGGTGATGTAAGCACTGCTTCTCCGGACATGTCAAATGTAATTGATAGCAATTTTGAAGATATAGGATGGGAAATAACATCGGACGTTGTCCAGATAGCCGGTAATAATTGTGGTTCAGCCCCACCGGTGGGATTTGATTTGTTGGATGTCGCTGATGATGCTGGGTCAAATGTCTGTATGCCTCTTGTAGTCACCAATTTCGATAGTATAGATGCTTTTTCAGGAAGCCTCAATTGGAACCCATCCTTACTGACCTTCACTTCAGTCAGGGCATTCGGGGTTTCTGGACTTACTTCCGCTAGTTTTAATACAACGAATGTGGGCAGTGGTCTGCTAGACTATAACTGGACGGATGCTACCAACAACTCACCCGCCACATTAAATAATGGCGCCACACTTTTTGAAGTATGCTTTGACTTGGATGGCCCATCCGGTACTAACACCGTCGTTACTATTTCAGACAATCCTGTACCAATCGCTGTCTCTAAAGCCCCATCTGGTATTGGAGGCCAAAGTACACCTTTAGGATTTACAACCAGTGATGGTTTAGCTACCATAGAACAGACAGTCATTGCTCCTCCAGTCTCTCTCAATTTGCCATCCATAACAGGAGACCCCGGAGACAACGTATGTCTCCCAATCACCGTAGCCAATTTTACAAATATAGCGTCCTTTATGGCCAGTGTAAGTTTTGATGAGACAGTCTTGCAATACACTGGCGCTCAAGGGTTTGGGATCAATAACTTCGGACAAAATAATGTCAATGCCAATGATGCAGACAATGGAAATGTAGGATTTACTTGGCTGGATATATCTATGCTAAATCCACAATCATTGGCCGATGGAGAGACACTGATTGAGCTCTGCTTTGATATCATAGGCACAATGGGTCAGTCCTCTGCAGTTGCTTTTTCCAATACACCATTTAATATAAATATTACAACGCCGAATCCAGTATTCGGTGCACCAGCGCTACCATTGAATACTGATTTGAACGGTGGTTTAGTGACAATCTCAGGTGTACCACCCCCTCCACCACCTTCTGCAGTGACCTTTATTCTTCCAGACCTTTCTGCAAGTATAGGAGACAACATATGTGTGCCTATTACCGTAGAAGGATTTACAGATATAGTAGCAGTAACTGGTACGATGACTTGGGACCCAGATGTATTAAGCTATACTGGGATTGGTAATACACCACTTACTGGATTTATACCTGGTAGTAATCTCAATGATACACAGACTGATCAAGGATTGTTAGGCTTTATCTGGGATGATCCAGGAGCTGGAGCCACAGCAATCACACTACCTGATGGTGATAACATGCTTGAGGTATGTTTTGATGTGATAGGCGCAATAGGGGATGTGTCCATACTTAGCATGGATGATTCGTTGCCAGATATCTCTATCTCGCAGCAACCACCAGGAGGAGGCCCTGCAATACCACTAGACTTCACCGTCGATAGTGGCACCTTTACAGTAGCTGGTGTGCCACCACCGCCACCACCGCCACCGCCTTCTTCAGTTGCATTCATATTCAATGACCTTTCTGCAGATATTGGAGACAACATATGTGTGCCTATTACCGTAGCAGGATTTACAGATATAGTAGCAGTAACCGGCACAATGACTTGGGACCCAGATGTATTAAGCTATACTGGGATTGGTAATACACCACTTA
>CAZPUF010000195.1:0-5639 GCA_964589705.1 uncultured Saprospiraceae bacterium
GGTAGAAACAGCATCTGACTTAAATGAAGCTGAGGAAATTATCAATATTTTTAAACCAGACCTTGTCTTTTTGGATATACAATTGAATGGACAAAATGGCTTTGATTTACTTCAAAAAGTTCAGTCAGCAAAGTTCTTAACTTGCTTCGCAACTGGTTATAGCGAATATGCAATAAAGGCAGCCAATAGTCATGCATTTGGTTACTTAGTCAAACCAATTGATTTGGATGAACTCAAAACCGTTGTTGCTAGAGCGCAGAAGAACTTAGATCAGAAGGACAAGAATACCTCTGAATCTATACTAATCTCAGAAAACAATGAAACATGGATTATTGATGTAAAGGACATTTTATATATAAGTAGCAATAGCAGCTACACATTTGTGCATATGACTGATGACAAGAGAATAATATCATCTAAAAGTCTTACATATTTTGAAGGACTTTTACCATCCACAGTGTTTATAAGAAGCCATCGATCTTATATTCTCAATCTGAACGGAATAAGCTCAGTCAAAGATGGAAGGACCGCAATTGCGACACTAAAAAATGGAATAGAAATCCCCATTGCTAATCGCCGAAAAAAGGACTTTAATCAACTATTTAATGCTTTTATCACCAGCAAATAGGTACTTAAACACTCAAAATCAGTTTTCAAAGTACACGATTAGCCATTAATATGACACGTTCATTATAATAAGGTAGAAATTTCTATGTACTCAGTGAACATTTATCTCATATTTACGGTACTAGCCATTTTAGCCATTGTAGATTGATCTTTCCATTATTACAATCTATTTTCTCGAAAAACTTATTTTTAGCGATATTACCTCTTCAAAGGGGGTCATCGCTATGTTTACTAGACAGATACATGCAATAATTAGTTGGAGAGTAATGACAAATTGCTTTTTCCTACTTTTTATTACCGCACATTCTGCTTCCTCTCAAGATATTCCTCCTGTATTAGAACAACATAGTCACTTAAGTAAAGCATCACGAAGTGCTAAAAATTCCAATAAGTTGGTATTTGCGTACGTCTATACCACTTGGTCTATTCCAAGTATGAAGATGCTTGACTCCACCTTCATTCATCCTGATGTTATAAATGCTATATCCAATGATTATGAAGCTGTGGCAATCAATGGCAGTAAAAAGAAGAAGTTCGTCCAAGAATATGACATACATATATTTCCTACCACACTAGTTATGGATCATCAAGGAACTGTAATTATTAGAGGTAGAGGGAAGAAAGATCCCGAAGAGCTTCTTGAATTCTTAGACAGAACGAAGTCTAACAGCAGGTATCTGAGGCAGTCGCTTGACACCATACTATACAAAACCAATAAAACTAATATCCTAGCAACAATTGACTCCATCAAACAATATAGAGATGATTATGCTGCTATGAATCTGGCTAAAAAGTACCTTGATAGGAAGGATACAGATTGGAGAGATTATGAGAGTATGACTTTAATTAGAGACCATTTCCAACTTGACAAGAATTACTTAAAATTCATATCTAAATATCATTTCAAATTCTTTGAGGTATTCGATAGTATAAGTATCAAAGAAAACATTGCCTTCCATGTATTTCTCAAATCTCTAGATACAGATATCCGTGGACGTGCAAAATTTGATTATAAACCTGTACAAAAGTGGTTTCGAAAGCATCGCATCAAAGGTGCAGATAAACTAGAAAATTTTGTCAAAATAAAATACTTGCTATGGGGAAGAGGTCCTTCAGTAAGTTACTCCGTAAAACTGCTCAAAGACTACCCTGAGACGACAGATGAGAATGTGTTATATGCTTCGGCCATTAGATTACTTATCTCAAATTCCAGAAGGCGGATTGACTATAGAGAACTTATCAGATCTGTCAAAGCCACCATTAAAGAGGATGGGACTTTTTGGAGATATGATTTGCTCTCATTATTATATTATAAGAAAGGCGATATAGACAAATCTAATCAAGCTATTAAAACCGCACAAACGATAGCGACGAATACAGGTCAGGAATACAACCCTACTCTACCTTATCTTAAAGATATTATAGATGCCTACTAAATAAAATCTAGCTGACTATGGCTTTCTGATTAGAATATTTGAAACCGTAATAAGCAATATACAGATAACAAAGTATAGGCATAATAAATGCCATCTTATATCCAATACCATCAGCTAAGGCGCCATATGCTAATGGAATAAATGCACCTCCACATATAGCAGTACATAATATCCCAGATCCTAAAGGCTTTTGATCTCCAAGATCTTCAATACCAATTGTAAAGATTGTAGGAAACATAATTGAGTTGAATAATCCTACTGCAAGGATAGACCACATAGATATCAAACCGGTAGTCGCCATAGAAATAAGGACCATTGAAATGGCCAGTAAGCCAAATATAGCTAGCAATTTCTTTGCAGAAATAAATTTCATAATAACTGATCCTATAAATCTTCCAACCATAGCACCAGACCAATAAAAGAGCACAAATGCCCCTACTATACCCTTATTATCTACTTGGCCTAATGGATCTTTAAGAAGTTTGTCTGCAACAGAAGCCATAAATCCATTCTCACGTACTATATCCGGCATACCCATATCAACAAAGTAATTGACAAGGAAACTTCCAATAGCTACTTCTGCACCAACGTATAAGAATATGCCCAAGGCTCCTAACATCAACTTATTATTTTTAATGACGTCAAAATAACCTCCACCTGGTTGGCTCCCGAGTACTTGTGGCAACTTGAAAAAGGCCACAACTCCTGCCAAACCTAAAAGACACATTGCCAAAACTATAAATGGGCCTGATACTGCAGAAGCTTCTTGGGCAAAATAATTTAGTCTATCTGACTCAACCAATTGTCCAATCTGGTCAGATGACAAAATACTATCACTCAATATAAAGTTTGCGCCAATGATAGGCGCAATAGCTGTACCTAGTGAATTAAAGGCTTGGGAAAGATTCAGTCGTGAAGAAGCACTTTCCTCAGGCCCTAAGACAGAAACATAAGGATTTGCTGCTACTTGCAGTACAGTCATTCCACTAGCCAAAATAAAATAACCCAACATAAAAACAGGAAATATTCGTAAACTAGCCGCAGGCCAAAACATGAGGCAACCAACTCCCATTGTAGCTAAACCCACAAGCATACCTTTCTTATATCCAATCTTAGACAAAAATTTCCCAGCTGGAATTGAAACCAAACCATATGCAGTGAAAAACGCAAATTGAACTAAAGCTGCTTGAAAATTATTGAGCTCAAAAATTTCTTTAAGCCTTGGAATGAGCGAATCCACCAGAACAGTGATCAATCCCCACATAAAAAAAAGCGAGGTGACTGCTATAAATGCATTTAGGTATTTGTTTCTCTGAGTCATTCTCATACAAATTTTAATAAATAATCAGCTACAACAGAAGTGGCGTGATGGTTTCCCTTACCCCTACATAGTCTGTTGGTGTTTAAAGTACACTAATTTATCCAAATAACTTTATAATTCCTGAAATATTAAAAAATGTTGATATGCAACGTATGTGTAATACAAGATTCATGGATTACAAATAAATGATAGTGTAGTAATATCCAATTGCTTTTATAGGATATCAATATCTTATTTCATTTTCGATCAAACAAAAAAAAAGTCCCACCGGAGAGGTGGGACTAAACTCAATCAATAAACCAATCTCTTTATTCCCAGTGATCCTGGGAAAGAAAAGTGTTGTAAGTCATTTCTCTCACTTCTGAAAAAAATAAGACTCTTTATAAAAAAAGACGAAATCCTACTTTAGTCGTCTGCCTCATTTAAAATGCAGACTCAGTTCTACTATCATAGGTCAAAAGTCTAATTATAGACAATTGCTTCATCTCGGATTGAGCAATATTCTTTTCGGTATTTGGGAGGTGGGGAAAAGTCCCACCTGAGAGGTGGGACTAAACTCAATCAATAAACCAATCTCTTTATTTCCCAATGGAATGGGAAAGAAAAGTGTTTGTAAGTTCTTATTCTTCACATTTGAAAAATTGAACTCTTTATAAAAAAAGACGAAATCCAATATTATGCCTGGCAGTGCAGATTATATCTGCTATAGCCCGGTGGTTCTATTATCTCTCGCTTTTCTATATACAAGCTTCAGGTTTGATTAAGCAATATATTTTTATCAAGTCTACTAACCTTTGTTAATAGCAATTTTCTTTAGTCTACATTATCGTGAAAAAAAGAATTGTTGCGCTCAAATCTTGGACTATCATTTTCGTCTAGATTAATACTCAACTTAGATCTACTCTCTCTTTCATCCGTTCTCGCTGCTTCATCATCCAGAGACACTTTACGTCTTTTGTATGCAGGCACATCTTCTAGCTCTCCTATATCTCTAGGATTGTCTATTGGTCTTGTTGGCTCCAATTCTCTTCTAAATGTTCTAATAACTCGTCTTCTTTCTTTCAATGTCTGAGGCTGCGCTTCTTCTTCCGGTGCAGATGAGGTGTTGCATTTTACAAATGGTTCAGTAGAATCACGTCTGGTAACTTTTACGTCTTCGAATTCTACAACAGTGGCGTTGCCATCATCCTCATTGATATCAAAAGGACGAGAAGCTTTAACTCTATTTGACATGGTAGTAACCTCATCATCATTAATTCCTACCCTCTTTGGAGGTTCCACTCTTCTGATCCGTTTATCAAATCCTGTAGCTATAAGGGTCACACTTATAGACTCTCCTAAAGAGGTATCTTTACAATTACCCCATATAAGATCTGTACCTGTTCCTGCTTCCTCTTCTATATACTCTGTAATTTCTGCTATTTCATCCATGGTTACTTCTTTAGATCCAGAAGTAATATTAAGAAGAATATGCTGTGCACCTCTGATATCATTGTCTTCTAACAAGGGTGAGTTTATTGCGTTATATACTGCTTGACGAGCTCTATCCTCTCCTTCTGCTTCTGCATATCCCATGATAGAGACACCACTATTCTTCATTACAGTATTGACATCTTTGAAATCTACATTAATATAACCAGGTACTGTGATAATCTCTGCTATTCCTCTTGCCGCTATAGCCAAGATATCATCTGCTTTGCTGAAAGCCTCCGAAATCGCTAAGTTACCATACAACTGTTTTACTCTATCATTGGAGATGACAAGCAATGAGTCTACATTCTTCTTCAGTTCCTCTAAGCCAAGCATAGCTTGATTCTTTCTTCGTAGCCCCTCAAATTTAAATGGAATAGTAACTATGGCTACAGTTAATATATCCATCTCTCGAGCTGCTTTAGCAATTATAGGTGCAGCACCTGTTCCTGTTCCACCACCCATACCAGCAGTGATAAAAAGCATCTTTGTATCATTTTCCAGAAATTTTCTAACGTCATCTATGGATTCTATACAAGCTTGTTTGCCTACTTCGGGAATAGATCCAGCACCGAGACCTTCAGTATGAGTAGGGCCCAATTGAACTTTATTTCCGACCGGACTGACATCAAGCGCCTGCTTATCTGTATTGGACACAGCGAAGTCTACGCCATGAATCCCTTGCTTATACATGTAGGCAACTGCGTTAGATCCTCCTCCACCTACTCCAATTACTTTTATCATAGAGTTATTCATTTGTTCGAATAAATTGTTCATAACTAATA
>CAZPUF010000196.1:0-5539 GCA_964589705.1 uncultured Saprospiraceae bacterium
CCATTTGATAGATTAGAGTCTCTGAGAATCCTGTCTGCCAAGGCTCGCCTTCTAATATCAGATTAATCGTAAGTATGAGCTCGCTATCTGTGAATGATATCATAGGATAATCAGACCATAAGCCAGGCCCTTGTGGGCTTCCATCTATAGAGTAAAGATTCCATGGTTCACGTACATCATCGCTGGAAGAAAAGGCAACAATAATCGTACTCGATTCACTATTAGACCCAGCCAACCAAACCATCGCATACCTGTTTGATTCAGGGTCAAAAATAGCTCTAGGGTCAAATTTTCCTACACCATTCGCTATAGACACAGAAAATGAATTAAGAGAAAAGTTTCTTATTAGCGATCCATCTTCTGCTCTAAACTGAAGGTTAGAATTAACAGCAGTGATATTAGTGCCATCATACCCTATCGCCATTGTATTATCGGTCGGTGTATTGGCTTGTCGCGGATTTGCATCAAACCCTGCCTCTATAATTGGGGGTTCAGGTATTGATCTTTTTTCAATTTGGTCACCTTCCTTTCTTGGAAAAAGTTGATTAATCTGCTGCTTTATCTCCATAATGTGGCTTCCCACCGGATTAGGTGCTTCCTTGTAATTAAAAAGTGGAAAGAAATCATTTTCTATGGCCATTGGGTCTACAACTGCACTGACTTCCAATGTTCCAAGATTATGCACTTTATAGTTGGACTGAGCCCATACTAAATTACCTAAGGTCAAGAACAACATGATTTTTAAACTATTATGAAGTGCTTTCATTGCAACTATATTATTGTTAGTAATAGGAGATATAATCTAATATAATCAATCCTCTTTATATTAAGATTACAAGCCTGAGGATTGTGGCGAAATTGTCTTTAATTATATGACTTGGTAGAACATAAAAAGGCCAAAAGCGAGCAGAATAAAGCCAGAGAAATTTGATATGTTGTTGACATGATTGGTGGTAAGTCGCTTCTTGAGAGAATTGGCTAAAAACACCTTGGCTGTATCTGATAGTATAATCACAATGAGGATAGTACCTAAGAGCACTAAAGCTTGGTTGTGGGTAATGTCTCTACCAATAATGTAAGTAGAAATTACACTCACCCAGAAGAAAAATGTAAATGGATTAATAGAATTTACTAAGAATCCTTTGAGCCAAAATCCAATGTAATTTTTGTAATTGTGTTTGCGTATCTCATAATCAATTTGAGGTTTTTTGAGTATCATAAAAAGGCCAAAACCCACCATTACAATGGCGCCAGAAATCCCCATCCAAAATCGAAATGTTTCGCTCTCTATATCATTCTTGATAGAAGCTATAAAATTGTAAAACAGCATGAGGAAAAGTAAATCACTAATCCAAATCCCAACCCCAACTGTCATTCCTGGCCAAATCCCTTTCTCTATTGAGGTCTGCGTCAATGCTATAAAGATAGGACCAAGAGATACCGCTAGACCCAATCCAAAAATCAATCCTTCAATAACATAAGGTAGCATATGCCCTCAAGTTAACCATTTCCTGAAACCTAAGTCAAATTTATGCTCTGGGTGTCAACTGATTATAGTAGCAACCAGGCGGCGTTGAGTAGCGCTGTTCCTAAACTCACACAAGTAAATCCCTTGCCAAGTACCCAAAGCTAATCGTCCATTCATAATTGGCACTTGTATATGAAAACCCACCATACTAGCCTTCACGTGAGCGGGCATGTCATCTGGCCCTTCTATAGTGTGCTTAAGAAAAGGCATATTCTCTGGGACCAACTTATTGTAGATACTCTCAAAATCTGTCCTAACATCAGGATCCGCATTCTCATTAATAGTCAATCCCGCTGAGGTGTGCTGTATGTAAAGTTTCAGATAGCCTGTATCTGGAAATCGAGGTAACGCATTGACAACTTGGTCAGTAATAAGGTGAAAACCTCTTGGATGAGCAGGAAGTGTTATTGCGTAATGTTCTACCATAAATTGTAGAAAGACAATCTAGAAGATTTCTTTTGATATCGGCGGACAATTAAGTTGACCAAAGTATCTCAAAAAACCTACACTCAAGAAGTAGACTTGATCTCTATTGAACCCATCTCCTCTTTGCGTACCAGGTGCACCAAAATTAGTATCACCAGACCTGTTAGATAAGGTCGCAGCTATAGGATCTGTCGGCGTCCTCCTAGGGAAGTCAGTACTTACATCATCCACATAATCATTGAATAATCGTCTGCCTGAGAGATAGATATTTATATTGTAATCACGATTGATATCCCATTTAAATCCAAATCCATACACCCAGCCACCAGATGTCAGACCATAATTAACTCCCTCAGTATTAAAATCTCTGAGCTCATATGTAACCCCATCTAAGTCTGTCATTGGATTAAATCGACTAGCTACAAAACCACCAAAGAGATATGGGGTATAGTTAAAGTCCTCGCTACCGTGTATATAAGGAAAGAAATTAAATTCAAAGGTAAAGTTGGCCTCTACATAGTTAGATCTGAAGTCAAGATTCCTTGTTCGCTCAAAAGAATTAAACGAATCAGCATCTGAACCGGATATCCTTCCATAATCTAATCCTAATGCGACACAAATCCTTTCATTGAAGTTCCTACGAAAAGTTAACCCTGCTTGAAAACCAGGATCCGATAACGCAAAAGTCGGATTGAGATCTCCAAAGTAATGTGCTAGTCCACCATGAACACCAATCTCAAAACCCTTTTGGCTCATGCCTAATGTACTACAGAGACTACACACTACCACAAATAGGTAGATTCTGAGATTCAATAAGATGTTACTGTGATTTATCATCATGGATAAGGAAAACGCCAAATAAGCTTAGTCTCGTATGTATTCCAGCCCAATACGGGTTATTTAAATACAATTTTAGACCTAAAGATTATATATAATATGCACAATGATAATAAGGATATCAGAATAAATGGTATTCGGTGGTTATTTCCTTTCTGCCCACTGATGACGATTTGCTCTGCAACGTTAATGGTAACTGGTTCTGCATATATATTCATTCCGAATATATCATCCTTGAATTTTGCTGTAATGATATAATGGCCACTCTTATTTTCATCAAGCTCATAGATATTTTCAGACTTCCATTCGGATAGGTTCCGTCCCTCATTATTGGTATGAAAGGTATAGGTAATGTTGTCTGTCCAGTGGTTAGATGCTACATAAGTCAGCGAAACAGGCATCTGCGCTATCTTAATAGCATAATCGTGTGCACCTTCACCCTCAAGTAGGTTACCATCCTTATCTTCCGCCTTTAAGAGCATCATGGAGGGCTTATAGATAGTTACAGGATCGTTTATATTTATTTTCAATATGGATTTCTTGCCAACTGCCCACAATTCTTTTTCTGATGGCATATGTAATTGGCCTTCATCTAGAATAAGGTATGTTGGAATGACCTTCAGCGTTCTGATTTTTCCTTGATACAATTGAGACTTATCTAAGGCTATTAATGATTTTTCACATAGCAGCCATACCGAAGTTTCAGTCTGTTGGATATCCAATATTTTCAATGGATGCATTCCCAACTCTTGTATACTTTCATTTCTTGTATTCACTAACTGAATACTATTCTCTTTAAAGGTGACTAGCTTGTCTATTAGTACAAACTGATTAGTGGAATAAGGGAATGAAGAATTATTATAGCTCGCCAACAACGGTGTCATCTGGTCTTCATCCAATCTGTAAATGCCATGCTGAGCAAAGGCATAATCTCCATTTATAGTATGCAATACATTGTAATAGCTATCCTCTTTGTGACTAATTAGTTTGAATCCACCATAATTATTCTCATAAAGGTTAGTTGCTGTTGCATAATACTTCTTTTTGTATATTCTGATTAGGTTTTGAAGCTTTTCTCCTTCAGGCACGCTAACCTTATACTTTACACCTGCATGATTTCGATCAATACAGGTTCCTCTGTTGTTTTTTGAAACCAGAATAGGATTACTACGAACGTCATGCACTATTGAGTGAGGTGCTTTTTTCTTTTTATCAACTTTCCAAATGCCCTCCTCCTGATCTAATTTATATACAGATTTAGTGTCAGAATAATATTGATTACCTCTTATCTGATAAAATGAGACTATACTCTCTTTTGGATTTTTATTGTCAATTGTATAATGCTTAAGATTGGTATTTGGTAGAATTAGAACTCTATCAGAGGTTAGCACATAGACGTTTTGATCTTTGGCAATTTGCAAGGAAACAAAATTTTCTTTTGGCTTTAAATCTACTTTTACTTCAGATGTCTTTCCCTCTTGATAAGTATAGAGGCCTTTCTTGGTAATAATCCAAGTCTTGCCATTATTATCATGCTCTATTTCAGAGATTGTGGAAAGTGGACTTTTTAGATCAAGTTCAACACTCTGCACACCATTCGGTGTAATAATACTCAAACCAGATCTATGACCAACAAAAATGGACCCATCTCCAGCTATGGATATGGTAGATGGATTATCATCATATAGACCATCCAACTTTGTATAATTTCTTAATTCCTTATTCTCATCTACTTTAACTACACCTCCTTTTTCGTAGATAAGCCATAGTTCGTCTTGATAGGTCTTTCCATCTTTGATGCTTCCTGCCTTAGGTCCAACAGATTTGGTAAATTGCCATTTACCATGCAGATGTTCATACATTGAGGTATTAACCAACCACTTCTTTCCACTTCTTGTCACCAGGATCAATCCATTGTCCAAATCTCCAGATTCCACTATTCTCAAATTTTGATTTCTGTCAGAAAAGATAAAATCACCCATCTTGAGTGGGTAATAGCAATGGTTATCTAATCTTGTGAATGTCTGTAACGGTCGCTGAACTGGGTCTCCAGCATCGACCAACTTTAGTGGGCTTGGAATCAAATCGTTGAAGTCGTAGATACCTCTGGAAGTGACTAAGTGAATATGCTTGTTATTGAAAGATATAAGATCTATAAGTTCCTCTGATAAATCTACGTCCACTGACTTATACGACTGAGCAGTCAGGACGTTACCAATAGCACATCCTGCTAACAACAGTATTAAATAGGTTTTCAGTCTCAATGAAGTAAGCATATAAATCCAACTTACTTATTCAAAAAAGATACCATATTTAGTCAGAAATGGAATTAATAGTGTATTCTGCTATTTATAGATATTTTTAGCATTATCACTGAACAAAAACCCTGTTCTACATATTAAGAATACGCTTTTGTGTACAATTTCCATAATTATGCTGATTTAAGCTTTAGTCCCAATAACTTGAGGTTGGTAAACTAATACTACCTAAGCTGGGCACATTTAAAACAGTTCATCAGCATTGATGATTCTATTATAACTTAGATTATTTTTATAAAAAACAATGCTAAACTCAAAGGAGAGGCGATTTGTAAAGGAGTTTTGACCAGCAACTTTATAAAAATTGAAGCCAGAGGATTCTCTGGCTTTTTTTATTTCTGGTATCTGAATAGAAAGGAATTCTTAGAATCTAAGATCTTCTACATGTACACCCTCGTACTGAGAAGCATCGAATCCAAATACGCCAGCA
>CAZPUF010000197.1:0-5372 GCA_964589705.1 uncultured Saprospiraceae bacterium
ATCATAGTTTGTATTACGAAGACCTTTTGTCACTATTGGATGACTTACCTGAAAAACACATGAGAGTATTCCACTTGTATGCTATAGAAGGGATGAGCCATAAAGAAATAAGTCAGCTAATGGCAATAAATGGTAATACTTGCAGATGGTACCTGGCAGAAGCTCGAAAATTATTACAAGAGAAGTATTCGAAAAAATTTTTAAAGAAATATAATGAAGCAGGATAGAAATAATCTAGTGGAGAAAGGATGGGAGAAAATGCTTCCAACTCTTGAACAAGAACTCCCACAGAAGGATAAGCAAAGAGTTGTCATCTTCTGGCTGATGGGTATTCTGCTGCTTGGAACTATGAGTTACACCGCTTGGCAAGTGAGCCAATTTGAAAATACACAACCAGAACCATTTCAAAATCAATCGAATCTACAAAGTGTTTCAGATGGTATGGCTGATGCTGAAGCTACTTTATTGCAATCACATGAGTCCATTAACCAAACCAAGCCTCAATCACCTACCCTAGAAAATTATGATGATATAGCATCTACTCAAAAATTAGTGAAGAACAACACAGATATTATTCCTATTCAAACAAACAGACCTCAGCAAAATTCTACTTTTAAAAAATCTGACACTCAGACTAAAGACATAATTGCTGAAGCATCTAATAACGACGAATTCTTATTACAACCAACTACAGCGCCAGAGCCTATAGCTGAGGTGATTGAAGATATATCTCATACACCAAATAGAGCAATCTTAGAATCAGTAATCCTTGTACCAACAAAAAGTACAAAATCACTTGCCATGATTAATAGCGGTCCCATTCTTCCTCCCATTGATATCAAGTCTCATACAGTAAGCAAATGGCAGGGCTATGCAGGTATAGCTTATATGCATGGCATTTCAGATAATCAAATAGGATGGCAATTACAAGGTGGTGTTTCAAAAAAATGGAACAAATGGCACATTGGTTTGATGGCAAGTATCCAAAATGGAATAACAACAAATTCGATTGACGCAGATACAAGACTTTCCGCTGAAATGCAATCAAATGGATTTGGTGAAGATTGCAACCTACCGTTTGAAGATGCGGTAAACATTAATCCAAATGAAGTAAATCATAATTTTATCCCTTTGGAATGTGCTAACAGTAATTCCGATGATTTATCAATATCAACTAATGAGTCTAACTTCACCACTTCATTAGGGCTTCAAATAACCTATGATTTTAATGACTTGCTTTCTCTTTCTGTAGCATCAGGCATTGAAACGAATTTAGCTGTTAATCGATCAGATGTATTTTCTATTGCTGGATCAGAAATTTCCAGAAATAATAATTTCATCTTTGGTCAAGTAGATTCTAATTTTTCAATAAATGACAACATCTCTCTCTTTGCTGGATATCGATTTCGTCCAATAAATACGCTAAATCCACTTTCAAAACATAGTGGCCTCTTTGGACTAAAATATACTATCTAGTTTTTAAAACTGGATAGAAGGCCAGTATTCTGGAAAATGAATCATTGACTCACCAGTAGGTTTGGCCACCCAGTAAGATGGTATCGATCCGTCATAGTCTACTCGCATAATATTGTAGGCCCACACATCACCTGATTCTGGTGCTCCTTCAGTAAAACTGGTCCATGGACAAAGTATTGTTGCCACCCATTGCTCATCAGTGTCTGAGTTATCATTTACAGTACCATACATTTTACTCGAATATGCACGGTTTATATTCCAGTCAGAGATATTTGCAGATGCATTAATTGGAGAATCATTAGAGGCTAGCTTTAATGCCCAGCCATAACCCAAGGCGTTCATTTCCACTTCGTAATAATCAAGACCATCTGCGCCAGGGTCAAGAAATAATTCTATACATGGATCAAGATATATAAGGGTATCGTGCTGTTCTATCTTTGCCTGGATATCATCTTCATCAAGAATAGCTATAAACTCAATACCCTTTTCATCAAAGATGAGTGAAACTTGAGTACTCTTGGATTGCCTTCCATTGCCCTGAAGGTCATAGAAAGTTGAAATCAATATGGGTTCGTGAATTGGTTTCGGTTTACAAGCTATTATTCCTATTAACAGAAGTACAATGATAATTCGCATTATGGAATATTAAGGTACTTATGAGATTGGATACTTAATTTCCAATTGGGGTTTGACTTACAATATTGAATCGCAGCTTTTGTATTCTGATCCCTGAATGGGCTATCCATAGGTTGTAAATAATAATGTTCAAACACCATATTTGACACCATGTCAGGTGACATGCCTTCCTGAGGATAGACCAGCTTCAGTTCATTGCCTGTAGTGACAACAAGCTCTGTATTGGCCTTAGGGCTTACACAAATCCAGTCTATCCCTTTGGCTAGCTCTACTGTACCATTTGTTTCGATAGCTATTTCTGCATCTACTTTTTTGAGTTCGAAGATGAGCTCATCATCTAATTGTAGGGCTGGCTCTCCACCAGTGAATACCACAAAGGGAGCTATTTGTTCAGGCCATTGTTTCAAAATGGCATTGACTAATTCGGCATCTGAATACTTTCCACCATTAGGACCATCGGTGCCCCAAAAGTCAGTATCACAAAATTTGCAAATGGCTTTTTCTCTGTCCTCTTCTCTACCTGACCATAAGTTACAGCCTGAGAAACGGCAAAACACTGCTGGCCTGCCTGAATGATAACCTTCGCCTTGCAGCGTATAATATATTTCCTTTACTGTATAGATATGTCTTCAGATTAATCCCTCAAATATAATCCAAATAGGAAAATCTAAATGGAAGCCCTACTCATTCGACTCTAGATTATAACATCTCAGTGGAATGAGCGGTAACTACAGCTGTGAACTCAATCTCAACAACCAGTTCTGGATTGACAAAGGCAGATACTTCAATAAGAGTGGAGGCCGGTTTTACATCAGAAAAGTATTCGCCATGTGCTTTACCAACCAATTCAAAAGTCTTTATATCGGTAACGTAAATTCTGGTACGAATTACATCAGACAATTCAGCACCGACTTCTGTCAATGCAATCTTAGCAATTTCGATAATACGTTTGGTTTGCAAATAGGCGTCACCTGGATAAGCGACCTGTCCATCTTTGACAGAAGTTGTGCCAGCAACCTCTATGATATTACCTATTCTGACCGCTCTACTATAGCCAACATTCTTTTCCCATTCGGTTCCACTACTGACATTAACCCTCATGGCATTACTGATATTACTTAGTGAGTGAGATATGTAAAGTTTCTAGAAAATTATAGGTATCAAAATTTCCTCCTCTCATTTCAGCTTCAGGAATAGCCCACTTAATTCGCCCATTCTCATCACAGATAAATATCTTTGGATAGCCGAGATCTCCACCATAAGGACCTTCTGATAATGTCTCTGAGTTAGGGATTACAGGAAAATTAATCGGCGTAGTTTCTGCTAATGCCAAAATTTCTTCTTTCGTATTATTAGAGAATGAAACTACTTGCAACTGATCTCCATATTTAGCAGTGAGCCTATTCAATGCATCTATCTGACCAATACACATTGGACAATCATTTTTCCAAAACCACAGGATCATATTCTTCCCAACCATGTCTAGAGATGAATGCTCTACTCCCTTGATATCCTTAGCCAAAAATGGAATAGACTGAGCGCCTTCATAAGACATAACAAGCGTTTTGACATCAGGTGTTCTATTCTCTAATTCAACGAGAAAGTGATTCTGAGCAACTGCATTTGGCAAGAAAAAGCCTATAACTATAATACATCCTAAAATTTTCCTCATCTCTTACTTTATTTTCTTTCGAGTGCAATAATAGAACATTATTGATGATGAAAGTATCATAACTTGGGTTTTAAATAAATGCAAAGACAGTTTAACCTAATATTCAGATTCAGATATCAGACATCAATATCTTAAAGGCTTTCCTCATTACAATCCCTTATTCAATCCTATACAGGGCTGCCCTACTGCCGAGTACATGGGATACTCGCACCTTTGATTCACTTAACCTCGATACAATCTGAGGAGTGTGACTTGGATTATTACGATAGATGATAGCATATCCAAATTCCTTTGAAGCAGCATCAGATTCATTCCAGTTAGAGGCATCTGCCCACTTTCCCCAATGAAAGTTAGTGTGTGAATATGGCGATGATTCATAATTAATATAATACTTACAAGCAGGCACAGCCAAATAATGGACATACACTGTAGTGCTGTCATTTTTGGTGGTGGGGATGCCATTGAGCACTAATTTGATGTTGTCGAATTCCATCTTTTGAGATAGATAATTGTATCCCTTATTATTATAAAGACCAAATATCATTAGCAACCCGATCAACAACTTCATCAGAGGAGACAAAGCCCACCAAATTCCATCAAGTCCTATCGTGGCTAGCACAATCATCAGTGGAACTATAAAAAGAGTCATTCTTGGTATCAAAGAGTATAACTGTAATCCTGATAACCCAATAGTCATTATTATCGGCAGGACTACCAACAGAAAAGTAGGCCAACTAGAGCGAGCTACTAGATATATCCCATAACCAAGTATCAGTACACCAAATACAATTGACACACCTGACTTATCAAAGACTGTCCGAAGTAGTGATTCCAATAAGTGGAAGTTTTCTATTATATCCGATCCACTCTTAGGTATTAAACTGAAAAAATAATCGTCATGATAATTGGCTAGGGCCTCATTCGCAATACTTTTCTTGAGGACTGAAAAGTAATACGTTAAAAAACTTTGACTCCAAGCAAAGAACAGGAATAGTAAGGCATATGGAGAATTCTTATTAGTTGACACCAAGAGGGCAGCTACTCCAGCCAATACCAAAACAGAGGGCATACTATACCATATAAGCAAACTCCCTCCTACTAGCCAAGTCATATAGCTTAGTTTTGTCATCTTGTACAAATGGGTTCTCCATCCACAATAGACTAGTAAAAGAGCAATGAATGTATCAGAGCTATACTGCTTAAACTCTGTCCCATACCTGATTGCCAATATAGAAAAGCAAAATAGCCCTAAGCCATATGCAATTACTATATAATCCTTTATCCATTCCTTGAGAATCAGCCAGAGGAGTATGATGGACCCTATGGAGGAAAGGAGCGGTACAATACGTAAGACCTGATCCTTAACTCCAATTGTAGAAACCATAAACTTAGACAACACCATGAAAAGTGGCGGTGCATACTGATCATAGCTGAGGCTACCAAAAAAAGCAGAATAATTTTTCTCAACGACATTGAGTGCCAGATTAGCTTCATCAAGAAAGAAGGATCGATTATAGATAAACACTATAATTCTGATCAAAATACCCAATAGAATAACCAACACAGGTAACCAACTTAGATATGAATC
>CAZPUF010000198.1:0-5360 GCA_964589705.1 uncultured Saprospiraceae bacterium
GACCTATAATATGATATATCTGGATGCCAAGACTGGCAAAGCCATGGCCAAGCGATTCAATGTGACTGCCATAACCAGAGATAAGGAATATGATCTGACCACAGGCATCAAAGGGAATAAGGTTTACTACTTGGGGGTCCAACCTAATGGTGAATCGGAGTTAGTGCAAATACAACTTACCGCTGGATGCAAAGCTCATAAAAAGACCTTCGAATTTGATTTTTCTACACTAGAGATCAAGGGAAGAGGCAGTAAAGGAAATATAGTGACTAAGTATCCTATCAGAAAAGTATCCCAAATAGAAGTCGGTGAATCTACGATAGGGGCCATGAAACTCTGGATAGATACAGCAAGTGGCAGAATTAATAAGGATGAGAGAGGTAAATTTCTTGGAAAATTTGATACCGGTGATTTGCTCATTGCTGTATATAAGAACGGAACTTATGTAATTTCTGAAGCGGATATGAATAAGAAGTTTGATCCAGAGAAGCTGATTGATATAGACAAGCTCTATCTGGAGACAGTGGTTTCATGTGTTTATTTTGAGGGTGGCAAAGGATGGACGATGGTGAAACGTTTTGAGATTGAAACCCAGACGTTGGACCAACCATTCAAATTTATCTCAGAGGCTTCTGGTTCCAAAATGTACTATGGTACACTCAAAGATGAACCTATCGTCAGATTTAGCTACAGAAAGAATAAAGCCAAGCATGATGAAGTACTTAACCTGGAAGAGTTTATAGAAGTGAAGGGTTGGAAAGCCTTAGGTAACAAGCTTGGTGAATACAAAATTTTGAAAATTGAGGATGCTGGTAGTAATACAGACCCTGATGTGGAAATAATTACTGAAGAATCCGAGACTTCAAGCACATCATCACGTCCTAAGTCTAACTCTGCTAGAGGTACAAAAAGTAGTTCTGGCACTAAAAAGAGTATAACCAATAAGAAAAAAGGCCCTTCAAAAGGCAAAAAAGGGAATTCTGACTCTTTCCAAGCGGGAGATACTATAGAATTTGATTTCTGATTGGTTGGTTATTAACTAAATTTGAACAAAACTAACTAACATGTCTGCATTGTTTTTCTTTGGCGTTTCTTCTGCAATAGTTGTAGCACTAATCTTCATCCTTAACGAAGAAGGAGAATTCGACAAGTAGGAGATATTAAGCTTCTTATTTCTTAAGGAGCAGGACCTTCTCTAATTGTCCTTGTCTATTCATTTCTATAGACAAAGAGTCCTTGGTTAGTTGTGTTATTTTGACGCTGATCTCTACGGCGTTATTTCCTTTGGCATGAAGATATTCTCCGGCTATATAATAGCTCCCACTATCTTTCTCTGAACCATAATCTACAGTGTATTGCTTATCAGATTGAAAGCTGAAGTCCATTTTTTGATTTACCCTCGCTCCAGAAGAAGCAACCACCCAAGACTTCACTTGCCACTCCCCTAGTAGATGGGTTTCATCATAGAGAGAATTACAAGCAATCAATAATACCAAGATGAAGAGAGTAGGTAGAAATTTCATAATCATTTGATCGTGGCCCGAGCATGTTCCAATCCTTCATGCCACCAACGCTTCATTTGCGTAGGGTCAAAATAAAAGGAATGTTCGGTCAGTTGATACGGTGTGAATATAAAGTTCACCTTTACGTTTTTATTGTATATACTTTCCAAATGCCCTATTAGCACATCATTGACTGCAATCTGCTTTTGCATGAAAAGGAATGATTTAAGTAATAAATCGAAGGCATTATTGGTTTTAACCGTCGTCTTTTGAGGTCTTCTAGGGTTGAGTACAATGCAGTCAATCTCAGTAGCGCCTATATTGACTGCTTCTTCTATCGGTATATAGTTACCAAATCCACCATCAGCATACTCACTATCATTTTTTTTGACCAGGCTCATAAATGGTATAAAACTACTGCTGGCCCACATCCAATCTATAAAATCCTCATGTAGACAATCAATAGCATATCGATACTCCACAGTTGTCCTAGTAATGTTACAAACAGTGACAATGACCTTTTTGCCTGAGGTCTGTACTTTTCTAAAATCCTCCTTGGACAAAGTATTGGCAATTGTAGCCCTAAGTGCAGAGGTGTCTCCAAAGGTCTTCCGTTTTTTGAGAAACATCCGAAGGGTGCTTTTATGATTAATAGAAGCTGTTAACTTTCCTTCGACGTTCTTTTTTATTCTAAAGGGATTGACTGTATAAATGTCATCTTGAGAAACATTAGTATACATTTCTTTGATCTTCTCAATCTCACCAATAGCCAGATGAGGAATCAAAAGTGCTCCAGTAGATGAGCCTATAAATATATCGTAGTCATGCTTTTTTTCATAGATAAGATGCTCAGCAACACCCCCTGCGAATGCTCCTTTACTACCCCCTCCAGATATGACCAATGCTCTCATTCCTTTTTTATTGTAGCTTAGATACGTATAACGAACATAGAATTTATTAGTTTAGACTATATCCATTGACAAACTAAAGCAAATTCTCTGAATAATGAGCGAAGAGCAGCAAAAGTCCATTTTTACCAACCTGTGGGAACGAAGGGTCCCTCAATTTTTTGCTTCATATTTGGGTATATCTTGGGCCATCGTCCAATTCCTCAATTTCATTACCAATCGATACAATATAGATAACGGTCTAGTGGATAAATTCTTGATATTCAGTGCAGTGCTTATTCCTGCAGTGCTCATATTCATATACAATCATGGAAAGAAAGGAAATGATCGTTGGACCAGATTCGAGAAGATATTCATCCCTCTTAATACTATAGCGGCGATAGGTATAGCAGGGTTTATAAGCACTCCTACTATACAGGCTGCCCCCGTAGAAGTGACTATATCAGGTGACGATGGGGAAGAAATTACCAGATTGGTGCCATCCAAGTCCCAAGCCAGAAAATTATATTTCTTTCCATTCGAACCATCAGATGAGCGCCTTAGTTGGACACGAACAGGTTTGCCTTCTCTTTTCATTTTGGATTTGGAGCAGGATATGCGAATAACCACAAGACATCCTTTATCCAGCGATTATCATCTTAAGCAGCACGACTATAACTATCGTGACAAAGTTCCTTTCAGTGTGATGTTAGACATCGCTAAGAAGAGTAATACTGATTTCTTTGTGACAGGAAAAATTTCTAAGGAGGCAGACGATTGGAATCTGGATTTAAAAATGTTCGATTCAGATGATGGAGATGTATTTTTTGAGCAGCAATTTTCAGGACTTGAATACTTTGCTATCATAGACGAAGCGAGTGCAGCTATCAGGAGTCAACTCTTCCTGAGAGATGCTGACGAAAACTTTGGTAGCTATACGGATTTACCAGCCTCCGACCTCATCTCCAATAACACTGAAGCGCTAGATGCCTATATGGGTGTTATAGAAAAAGTAACTATAGATGACAAATATCCGGAAGCCATTGCCCAACTACAGACTGCTCTAGCCCTCGATGACAAAAGTGCTGAGATCAAAAGCTTAGCCGCAGATGTCATTAGAATAACCGGAGATATGGATTCTGCCAAAAAATATATTTCTGAAGCCCTTAGCCTAAGTAAGCAATTACCAGAACGCCAGCAATTCGCAATCAAAAAAGATTATTGGCTCTACAATTCTGAAACAGGAAAGGCCATCTCTCTTATGGAAGACTATACAAAATTATATCCCCGTGATGCTGAACCATATGAGGACCTGGCAGGATTCTATCAGCTATCATACCAACTTGGTAAAGCCAAATCTACCATCCAAAGAGCTATATCTAACGGTCATGACGGTAGGATGTATGCTAAGCTAGCTGATATATGCATCGCCATGAACGAGTTGGATAGTGCGGAAATGAATCTTAAAACATATTTTGAACAATATCCCGAAGCAGAAAAAGATGATAAGCGGATACTTGAGATATATAAAAAGAAAGGAGAGTATGACAAAATCATCACTCACAACGAAAAGCAACTTATCAGTGACCCAGAAAATAATCAAATCTATCTGAAACTGGCTGAAACCTACTATGCTATGGCAGATTTTGACAAAGGAGATGCCAATTTTGATAAGGCTTTATCATTCGCCAAACTAAAAGAGGACACATCCTACGTATACCAACAGCAACTGATGGCACTGGGTGCAATTGGTGACACGGACAAATTCGAAGAGACACTTGATAAATGGCATAACTCGCTCAGAAAGCATATGCCAGAAGTAGGCATAGCCTCATCTACCTTTATGTTGATTGGCATAGGCAGCTATGCAGGTGCATCAGGAAAATTGTACGATTTCTATGAAGGTGTAAAAAAGCAAAATCCTCAAATGCAATCTATAATAGATTGCGTCTACATTATATCAGATGGCATGTTTAGCAACGCAGGAAAACAAACTTTGATAGACTACTATCAGGGAGAATGTAAAAATCTCATATTAGCATCCACACCTGATCAAGATTATCTGATTTCTGGATTTATAGAAAGTCACAAAGGCAATCACGAAAAAGCCTTAGAGTCATTCAGTACTTTCTTAGAGAAATCTGGTTCTGCAGCTACAGATTTCAGTTACTTACTAGCCCGTGAACAGCGACTACTTGATAGGCCTAAGGAAGCTATCGAATTATGTAAGACACATCTTGTGAGCCAACCTAATGCTGGAAATCATCTATTGGAAAAAGGGCTCTCAGAAGTAGCTATCAGTGATATGGATGCTGCTAAGAAATCATATAACACGCTTAGCAAAGTTTGGTCACGTATAGATGAGCGGTTCCCTGCATATGCAGACTTCAAGACCCTAGAGGAAGCCGTTAGATAATTAATAAGATGAGAAAGAAAGAAAGAAAAGACGATAGCTTTATCAAAAAACCTGTCTATCCTGGTGGGACCTCAGCGTATAGAAAATTTATTAAAGAGAATCTTAAGTACCCCAAAGAAGCCCTTAAAAACAAAACTGAAGGGACTGTCTTTCTAAAATATACCATCAATCACAAGGGTATAGTTACAGAGACTAAAGTCATTAAGGGTATTGGCGATGGATGCGATGAAGAAGCTGAACGCATAATCTCCATGCTTAAGTTTGAAATCCCTAAAGGACCAAGAAAGTTACGCGTGCTATTTCATCAAAAGACTCAGATTACTTTCCGAATTCCAAAGCAAAAGACGAAACCGAAACCAGTGCCAACATCCACTTCTCAAAAATCACACGCAGCACCAATTTCTGGCAACAGGCAACTTGTCTATCAATATGTACCAGCTAAAAAAGCGCACAAGGATAAACCTAAGAAGACATATACTTATACTATTAGGGGAAAGATATAGATTTAGTTCTATTAAGAAGAAATTGTCACAACACCGTTGAATGAGACTTAGT
>CAZPUF010000199.1:0-5295 GCA_964589705.1 uncultured Saprospiraceae bacterium
ATATTTCCTTATGTGATTTGATCTTATTGAGAGATCTATTGTAGACTGACCTCTTTAGGTAGCCAACAAGGGATTGGATCTTAACTGTTTCTCTCTTTCTGAACAATTCATAAAAGACCTCCTGTACTATATCTTCTGCCAAACTTCTTTCCTTGGTAATACGCAACGCAGTAAGACACATGGTCTCATAGTATTCCTTAAAAATGAGCTCCAATCCTTTGGATCCATTTTCATTGAATATTTTTAGCAATTCTGCGTCAGTGTGTGCCACCAGGTCAAATTAGATTAAGATTCAGACAACGTCCTTATCATAATATTAACAAATTAAAAGTCTCATTATCAGTGGATTAGGACAAATTACGTGGGATGTCCGCTTCCACTATATCTATTCTAAGCAAAAATGAATCCAAGTCTAAGGTGATTTAGACTTTTAAGAATTTTAATCCGTATGTGTCATGATTTGTCATTTATCTAGAACCAAAGTGGTCACTGGATATGAACTAAAATTGGTTGCTTTGAATTACATTTGGGTTCATCAAGAAAATTAGCATCATATGAAAAATTGTATCATCACCTTAGTTATGCTGTTAGGCTGTAGTATAGTCCTCAATGGACAAAGTCTTGCTTCACAGGAAAGTGACAGCAATATTTTAGATTTATTGCACAAAATTGAAGCGGCAGAAGCCGATAAAGGCACAGTACACTGTGAAGTGCCTTGCGGTATCTATGGAGATTCTCTAAGAATCAGCCTAATTAGAGAACATAGCTCTACTATAGAGAAGGCTATGAACCAAATCAATGAGATCTCTAAGTCTGACTCTCCCAACTATAATCAATTGATTAGATGGGTTAACAATAAGGAAAAACATGCAGAAGAGATCCAACACATCGTGGCTCAGTACTTTTTGCACCAAAGAGTTAAGATGCCTGCTAAAGATTTGGATAGGTTAGAAATGAAGAAGGCTCATGGAAAATACGTTACCCTATTAAGTGATCTGCATGCTATCCAAGTATATGCTATGAAGTGTAAGCAGACCACTGACTTAAATCAGGTAGGAAATCTTAATACAGCCATCTCAGAATTTGAGGAGTATTATTTCCACCCTCATGAGCATTAAGAAAATGAATTAACATTATATCTTTGCACCACTTTACGAAAGTAGAGTAGCAAAATGGTGATTGTAGCTCAGTTGGTTAGAGCATCGGTTTGTGGTTCCGAGGGCCGCCGGTTCGAATCCGGTCTTTCACCCAAAGCGGGACAAGTCGTGAGATTTGTCTCGCTTTTTTAATTTCAGAGTACTTTTAGGTGCATACAATTACTCCAAATCCGCAGTTAGGCTAATAATGATTGGACATCATCTAGAACAAAGGCCTTTTTTGAGCTAATATGGCTTATATCATATAGTATAGGCTAATAGAAATAGTTTAACCCATAAATTGACGAGCAAACAAACTATTCTCTAGCCTATTCATGATTAGATACTCACCTTCTCAACAATGAGGATTTTCTATATCAATTGATCTTAGACCTCATTATGAATGAAAAACCGTTTGGGTTAAGTGAAATTATTGTTTAATAAATTCTGGGAATGTTGCTTAGTCTTTTGATCCATCACTCTAAGCACATATCCACATGATGGTAGATCTGCTACATTGATTTCTTTGATGCCAGAATCAATTTTGTACTCTCTAGAAACCTTTTTGCCTTCGAGATTATAAATAATAGCTCTTAGTAGTTCTACGGTGTCAGTCAGAATTTTAAGTCGTCCATCATTATTAATAGGATTACCAAGTATTTTGAATTCAATTGGATTTGTCTTTGGTTCTAAGACAACATTCGAAAACTACAAAGGGAATATAAGGGAGATTGAATTAATTATGATACCCCACCTTCGCAATTCTCAAGTCATCAATTTTTAACTAAATCAGACTATTTTTTTTCATCAGTGCTATCGAATGGCCTGGCTTTTTGGTAATCATCATTATTGGCAAAGTACTGGGCATTAGAATAAGCATCAGAATGTACGGTGATCGATGCTTCTTTAAACCAAACTTCAGAATAATTGCCAGAATCGTATTGCTTTTGCAAATCACCTCCATAGGTTTCTGCCCCAGCACACCATATAGGATTTGTATCATATGGTTTTCCGTTAGTTTGGCTATAACACCCCTGCTTGAAGAATAATCCTTGACCTTCATATGCTGTAGGCACTTCTACCCCATCCTGCCCAATAGGTACAAAAAGGCCTTTTACTTGTTCTGGTATATCCGCTTTTTTTGTGTATTCTGAGACTATTAAGTTCTTAGTGAAAGTCTTCGTATCGTGACCTGCTCTTGAGAAGCTGACATGCATTATACCATCACCTTTTGTCTCTACCACATAGCTGAATTCCTCTCCTAGTTCGATGCCATCAGAAGGCTCTGGAGGAAAATCATCTTTAGTTGACCCCACGTCCGCAAAACTATATCCCCATATTGGATAAGAATAGTCCCACCTATCTGAGTTGTCATCTCCTAATGTGTTGATCTCATAATTCCAGAATAATGACCCTTTCTTATGGCCAGGAAATTTTTTGTAAAATAACTTGAATGGCTCATTCTCATGCCCATCCGCACTATGTATCTGTCCTACGACAACTGAGTATGACGCAGCCACTCTTGCATCTCCAGTAGCTGATACGTTCATTACTTTCAGGGTGGCAGTTAGTTTGGCTGGTGTTGTGGCTTTCCATTTTTTTGCTTGGGCCAGTTCAGTCCTAGTGTTACTGGAAGAACCATGTGTATTGCCACCATTTGGCGTTTTGTATACTACCCAATCGGTACCATTTTCTTTTGTGGTATAAAAGAAATCTTTATTGACATAGTCCGTTACATTTCCTGCATTTGTACCATTGCCTAATATTAACTTCCAATCATCAAAATATGGTGTTATCTGACTTGGATACAAAGTTGCTTGTGTCTTTTGACTTTCTCCAGAAGTTGTAGGTTCCTTTGAAGTTTCCTTGCAGCTATTGAATGAAAGTGATCCTAGAAGAACGATAAATGTGATAGCTATTTTAGTTAAAGTTGAATTCACGTTATTAAAATTTAATATGGCAGTTTTCAAGATGTTTCTGTAGGTCTAATATACATTTATTTAATAAGCTACATCCAAATTCTAGTAGGTAGCTAATTATATCCTATAAGTGGTGAAGAATTTGGGAAATTATAGGTAGGGATGCATGCTTGTCAGTACCTAATGGAATGATAGTTAAACCTTGTTGTTTTTACTTAAGCTCAAGTACTTCTGGGAAGAGATAATTGGTTCTTTTTGACCTTTACCTTCTACGTGTAATCCATTTTCTTTTTCGTTTATCACATTCGTCTATAGGTAATTTTAATCTTGGATTAATGATGTCTAACTCGTCTAACTTCGATGCAGCTTGTCTCGCTTGAATACAACCACAATCCACCAACTGATCAAATAACCACAAGTGACCATGTACCTCTACATTTTTCTGTTGGGCAAATCTTCTCAGGTTATTATCAGATGTCAGCAAAACCGCATCTAAATCATCTGCACAGAAAAAGCCGAACAATCTTTATTTGACAATTGGGGCTTTTCTTGATTGATAGTAGCTATCTTAGTCATCTCATGTGCGGTAAAACTCCTGACCTCTAATTCACCTTCATCTATATGCGGTTGTAATTGCTCCAATTGTTCATCATACAATTCTTCATCTATGATAAGTTGCGTTGTATGAAACTTAAATGGTAAAGCAAAAAATTCATTGACCAGATCCAGTTTAATTACATCAATGAGTATGTTGGCGTCATTGACTACTATAATCATATCGCTACAAAATCATCCCTAAATTTTGCAAGCTTGACATTCGCTAAGCTGGCAGCTTTACTCAATGAAATAATCTCCTCAGCAGCAGCACGGTAGATAAGCTGATTAAAACGATTGGAAGATTCTATGCCTTTGTATTCGCCCAGACCTTCTTCTTTTCTATTACCAGTGCGGTTAATCCATTTGCGAAAACGTACAAATCGGTCATTACTGATGATGCCTAAGTGCTTGGCTCTTGCCATAATGGCTTGGATGGATACACCGTAGGTCTCTTTAAGATTGACTAATTCTGGAATGGCTATGCTGCTGCGAAGCTCACCTAATTCTTGTATGAAAGTAGGTTTTGGTATCAGCATAGCACCTGCAAACTGATGACAGAATCGTTCTATTTCTTTATCGGTCAAGCCTTCATCAAACTGCATCAACAGATGACCCAATTCATGTAATGCAGTAAAACGCTTTCGTTCTATGGGGAAATTTTTGTTGACAACTACGATAGGAATCTTACTATTAGCCCAACCTGATAATCCATCAAATGCCTCATCAGCATCCAATTCTATGACCTTGATTTCCTTATCTTCTAATAGGTCTATTATATTGGGTAAAGCATTATAACCTAAGTTCCAAGATTTTAACAATGTCAATACTGCATCTTCCACATCATTGCCATCTTGGATGTGTCGCTTTTTGAGTGGATTCTTAAAAACTGTATTGATACCCAAAAACTCTTCGACTTGCAGATACCGTTCTATGGTCTCAATTACTTCTTCTTTGATGCTCTTGACCTTCTTAATACCGAGCTTGCTTCGCTTGCGGAACTCCACCTTCTCTAAACTTACATTATGTGGACGATAGAAGTAATCAGTCTTTACTCCCAATGCATTAGCCAATGCGGTCAATACTGTACTATCAGGCATGTTTTGAGCCTTCTCATACTTGCTGATAGCAGTATGGCTCACAATACCATTGATCTGGTCAGACAATTCCCTCATGGAGAGACCTGCTCTGATGCGGGCAGACTTGATACGCTGAGCTACCAATGCTTGCATAATTTTCGTGTTTGGTTGTGTACTAATCTAACGTCCAATCGATTTTCGAGATTTCAATTGGGTTTACAATATTAATAATTTTATTGGAATTGTAAACCATCAACGAGTACGTGTAAACTGAACAAATAGTGCTGAATCTTGGGATGATTCCGTACTTACTTGGTTTTCAGCTCTTCTAGGACAACAAGCATAAGGACAGGACATAGTGATTTGGTGCTGTCTTTTAGCTGCTGACTGATACGCTTGTGGGTCTCTAATGTGTGATATTTAAAATTAAGGCTTCTTGAATTTTAATATCTGGTATAGGTAATGGGACCTTGCACATCTCAATCCAATAAAATTGTTTTTCTGGTACTACCGCATCATTCTTACATCTCTGTATAACTGACCTATGAGATATCCTCCTCTTAGAAT
>CAZPUF010000200.1:0-5280 GCA_964589705.1 uncultured Saprospiraceae bacterium
TATCTACTATGTTTTTCATAATAATTCTCTTTTTGATCAGGAATTCTGTTCAACATTGACATACACACTCCAGCCATAAATCACTAAACCTAGTGGTACTTGTCTGTCAAAATCGTTGTAAAATATTGGAATTTTGTAGAATCAACGGATTAGTTTGGGTATTTTTTACACTAATACCTGTTCATCCTTCAATAATCGGACATTAAAAAGATAATAACAGCCTTGTTTTCAGGTGTTCTCTTCTACCTTCCGAGCTTTGTGATCTCTCGGAAATTAGGATTTTCGGTTGATAATTTTCTGAGAATAGACAATGACTCGCAATCGCTTTTTTCCACACTTTTTTTCTTTTCGACCGACTGTAAGGAGTGGAGAAATCTATTAAATATTGTTGCGCAAAGAATATTATTTTCTCAACTCATCCGACTTTTCCGACACCTTGGAAAGCCCACCTTCTCTTAGAAGAGAAGGAGGCTGGAACGTATGATTAGTGGAGAGTGGATGAACGCTTATATTCTATTCAGTTAAATTTATACTTACTTTACATATTACAATACATCTATATGAAAATCGCCATGACTAGTATACCTGTCCCTGACCCTTCTCAGGCACATAAGCACTACACAGAGGTACTTGGTTTTGAGAGTAAGATGATAGATCATAGTGCTAAGCTAGCCATTGTGGTATCACCTTCTGCTCCAGATGGGACAATGCTCATGCTCGAACCCAATGAAAATCCTATTAGCAAAATCTACCAGGAAAGCCTTTACAAAGCAGGCATTCCAATCATGAGTTTTGGTGTAGCTAATCTCAAGGAAGAATACATTAGATTAGTCAATCTTGATGTTAGATTCAAAAAAGAGCCTACTGAAGAATCGTGGGGATGGGACTCTATATTCGATGACCAACAAGGTAATTGGATACAACTGATCCAATTGTAGATCATTAGCATTGAGTACTAAAGAATGTGTCTAAATCCTAGGCCGAAATTAAGGTCTAGTCTGTCAGTGTATGCTGAATATCCAATAATCAAATTGATAGGACCTATTGGAGAGTTGTAATCTAGATCAAGTCCAAATCCGAATGTCTGAGAGACAATTCTATTATCTGGCTCAAATCTATCACCATAAAAATATTGCACATTAGGCGTTACATATAATGAGGAGGTCATTTCCCATCTGAGACCAATAAATCCAGATATGTGATTTCCTGCAAGTACACCTCCTTCGTCGATACCAGCAAAACCATAGGTAAAACCTTTCTGTTGTCTCGGTCCTCCGATTCGGTAATGGTCCAGCAAGGTATTACCGTTGGATATTCTTCCATGTAAAGTCATCTGCAGATAGAGATTGTGAGCCAAGCGCTTTACCTTATTATAATTGGCATCTATGCTGAAATAATTATTATCATTTTGAAACGAGAATTCTGTCCCCGGATCCGCTTGATTTATATCTATTCTATTATTAAATATATATCTGAAATCTAAATTGTACTGAAATCCTTTTCGTGGGTAACTAGGTCTATCATAGGTAATATGTTCCATAGATAAGAACACCTCACTTCTATTTGTCTTGTATTGAATAATATTTGAGTCCGCATTATTCTCAGGCCTGATCAAATCTTCTCTGAAGGTAATCCCAGATTTAATTAGTATCGAATTATTTAATTCTTTGAGTAACTCTGCTCTAAAAAATGACTGGTTGAAATTATATCTTCTTAGTACTCTTGAGCCCTGAAACCAAGGCAAGGCAAATTGTTCCCACTTTCCAGATATCCTTAGGAGGTAAGTTGGTAATGAAGGTAATCTCACCATATAACTAGCTTGAACACCTGGCCGCTCAGCGATCCTTGCATCTAAATGCAGATTGGATGGTTTACCAAATACATTTCTAGCCTCTCCTGACAATATGATTCCTGTCCCAAAATTTCGAAACTGATTGACATTAATACCGATGCTATATGGCGTCACATCATTGGCATCTATCTCAAGATGGATATCATCACCCTCCGTCCTGAGGTTATAATCTATACTTGAAAAATTCTTTGTGCCGTACAACAAAGACAACCCTTTATCTATCTGTGAGACTGGCGTTGCAAAACCCTCCCATAATTTTGTATAGTTTTCAATCATTTCATTAAATACAGAAGATGAACCCATCGTATGTATCTTCTTAAATCGAATTGTATTGGAATAATTTAATCTAGGATTCTTCTGTGGTGAGTTATAATGACTCAAGGTCTTGGACAGTTTTTCTATAAGCTCTTTGTTTTTCTTAGATGCAGCATATCCTTTCTCTATAAAGTCTGCATGCCTGTTAAAGTCAAAACTACTTTCATCTTTGACATCAGGCTCTATGAATATATCTACCATTTCTACCTGACTGTAAGAATCATTGATACCTGCCAAAGAAGCTGCTTGTCTCATCACATCTATCATAGACGTTAACTCATTCTTTTTCTTTTTGTCAGATCCGACATATACACCAATGACGATATCAGCGCCCATAGCCTTGACCTCCTCTACTGGAAAATTTCTATATAATCCACCATCTACATAAAGTACATCATTAATTTCTTTGGGAGGAAAGACGGTAGGTATAGACATGCTAGCTCTGATGGCATCTCCAAGAAATCCATCTTCAAAAACGTCGATAGATCCATCTTCAATATCAATGGCTACACAGCGAAATGGAATATGTAAATCATCAAAGTGATCTAACCCAACGGCTGGAGAATAGACTTGATTAATCACCAAATCAAGCTTTTGTCCTCTGATCAATCCAGCAGGTAATTTGAAACCATTGTCTTTCCAAAGTAGAGAGATAGGGGATTTAGCATGAAATTGCTTTTCGACAGGTGCGACTTCATTGAGAGGGATCTCATTACTCATTATAATATCCCAATCCAGACCAGCAGCTATTTCTTGTATCTCATTGGCTGTTAAGCCCATGGCATATAGCCCTCCTATCACACTACCCATGCTTGTACCAGTAATATAGTCCAATTCTATGCCTGCTTCTTCGAGATATTTGAGGACACCAATATGGGCAAATCCATGAGCAGAACCACCTGATAAGACTAATCCTACTTTAGGACGCTGATCGGGAAGCGCATTTTGTTCTTGTGCATTAAGCATCACAAGACATGTGCAACACAAGAAACCTACAATGACACCCTTTCTAATCTCTGACATAAAATTGTTCGGTATGGAAGGACTAATAAAAGGTCAAAGATAGAGCCAATGCCCTTCTGTATCAATAGGTATACTTACCTACTATGGAAGGATTGTCGGGGTATCAGTGGTGCAATGATATATCGGTGCTGGATCATAACGATGCAATGATATTTGGAGTATTGGCTTTTATGCGGCATTGCTGTAGCTTCTGTAAGGTATTTCTGCTTTGTCAAGTAGACTCTTAAAGATGCTGACAGAGCGATTATCGCAAAACTCCTCTTTGATGATTCTCTCTATAGCCTCTAGACTTCTTATCCCAGCATTAGGGAAAATGCCTGAAAGTATCTGACGGACTGAGCGCAGGTAATGACTATAGATGCAGATGCCATACTCTGAGTGCTGACTTCCAAAGAGATCAATAACGCCGTTGTTGCTTTGGATACCGTGGATTAGTAAGTCTCCTTGTTCGTTGATGTGTACATTCCAATTCTTGTTCATTTTATCATTTTTATTGCGTGATTCAATATTTGTTGTTTGATAATACAAGTATGCAAATCATCATGCATTATATTTGCACGATAAAATCACTGGAATATGTCCACAAATAAACATGCACTAATTAGGTATAGGGTTATCGATCGTTGTCTGCGTCAAGTGGATAAGGCCTGGAATTGGAAAACGTTGTCAGAAGCTTGTGCCGCAGAAATAGAAAAGGTAATGGACAAGAAGATCACTCTATCAGAGAGAACGATCAAGCAAGACTTAAGAAACATGAGAAGTGATGATGCGCTCGGCTATCATGCCCCTATAGAATATGATCGGCTAGAGAAGTCATATTATTATTCTGATAGAAAATATAGCATTACAGAAGCACCACTGAATAGATCCGATAGTGATGAGCTCAAAAGTGTGATTTCTCTGCTTAGGCAATTCACTGGATTCCAACATTTGGAAGGTATAGAAAACATCATCCAAAAATTAGAGCTATTGGCCTTTGAGTCTACCACAAAATCTAAGCGGATCGTCCACTTAGAACAACCCAGCCTTATCCCTGGCCAAAAATGGTTGGATAAGTTATATAGTGCCATTAAAGACGAAGTAGCGCTGACCATTGAATACAAGCCATTCGGTAAAGACAGTGAGACTATTATTATCAGTCCCCACTTGCTCAAAGAGTATGATAACCGCTGGTATCTATATGCAAACAATCATAAGAAAGGCTTGCGAACCTACGGACTTGAGCGGATAGAAAATATCTCTGAAACCCTTCAATCTTATAATACAGTAGATAATTTTGACCCTGATGCCTACTTCCATGATATAGTAGGCATCACCTTACAAGCAGATAATAAAATAGAGAAGGTAACTTTTGAAGTCTATGGCCTCACTAAAAACTATATTCGGACAAAGCCCCTACATCATACACAGCAGGAGTTGGAAGATGGGATCTTTCAACTACAACTTGTCCCGAATTTCGAATTAGAAAGTATGCTGTTATCTTATGGTGAAAATCTAAAAGTGATTAGCCCCAAAGCGCTTAGTGGCAAAATGGCTCTGAGAGCCACAGCACTTAATAAGGTATATAATAATCACACTTAGCCCATAATTCATTATAAAAGAAAGGACGTTGTATCAAGAGGAATACTAAAGATGGTAGAGCTACAACTTAAAATCAAGTAGTCTTTATCACACTGTTATCAGCTCAGATATAGCATTCTGAATACTGAATTCATTCAGATACTTAGGAATTGCTTCTTCTATTGTAATAGCTTCTATAGTCTTAATCTCTTCATAATTTTCTCCAAATTCTATTTCTATGTAGTAGTTATGGTAGGAATATAACTGCTTAAAGATCTTACCATCACTGGTATCAGCTAGCAAAAATCCCCACCTAAACACCTCAGATGCTTTAAAGAAGATACTTGATTCGTTGAATGAAGTAAAGGGTAAGTAATTTTCAAAAGAGAACATATTGTAGATTTCTATAATATGAAGATAGCTGTTTTACTAGTATTTACATATTATACTATTACTTAATTTGTTAAAAATTTGTGGTTGTATATATAATCAGCTGATAATCAATGTGGAGAGCTAGCTTATTTCTATTG
>CAZPUF010000201.1:0-5232 GCA_964589705.1 uncultured Saprospiraceae bacterium
GATGCAGGCGGTGCTGCAAAGACCTTTCGATATTATGCAGGATGGACTACCAAAATAGAAGGGGAGACACTGGATCTATCACAACCGCAAAAAGTAGGTAAGCAAAATTTTGCATTTACGAGAAGAGAGCCCATTGGTGTTGTCGCTGCTATAGTGCCATGGAATTTCCCTGTTTCTATTGCTGCCTGGAAAGTAGCTCCTGCACTGGCTGCCGGATGTACTGTTGTATTGAAGCCGAGTGAAGAAACACCACTCTCTGCCCTACTCTTGGCTGAGTTAGCTACAGAAGCTGGTATTCCTGATGGCGTATTCAACGTTGTACTAGGTGATGGACCAAGTACAGGTGCCGCTCTGACGAACCATCCTAAAGTAAAAAAAGTCACATTCACAGGTTCCATAGCCACAGGAAAAACGATTGGTAAATCAGCGCTAGAAAATATGGCAAGTATATCTCTAGAGTTAGGTGGAAAATCTCCAGCGATTGTCTTTGATGACGCCATCGATTTTGATGTTGTAGCCAAAGGTGTTGCTGCAGGAATCTTTAGAAATCAAGGGCAGGTTTGCGTTGCCGGTTCACGGGTGTATATCCAAAGAAATGTTTTTGACGAGGTCTTAGAGAAGATTTGCAAGATAGCAGAGAAAATGAAAATATCTCATGGATTCGACGAATCAGCAGAAATGGGTCCACTTGCCTCCCGAGCACACTTAAACAAAGTTTGTACTTATATTAAGAGAGGTATAGATGACGGCGCAAAACTGGTAAGTGGAGGAACTACTCTTGAGGGAGAAGGCTTCTTTCTCAAGCCGACTATATTCAGTACAGAAGAGAATAACCATGTCATAATCCAGGAAGAAATTTTCGGACCTGTTCTTGTGGCTGTGCCATTTGACGATATAGAAGATGCGATTACAATGGCCAATGATTCTATTATGGGTCTCGCCGCAACTATATGGACTAAAGATATTACTAAAGCGATGACAATGATTCAGCGTTTAGAGGCAGGAGTCGTCTACGTGAATTCACCTGTCAGGTCAGATCCAAATTTACCTCTAGGTGGCTATAAGCAATCTGGTTTTGGAAGAGAATTAGGAAAGGTGGGTCTTTATAATTACACAACTTTAAAATCGGTTAATATTGTTTTCTAACTATTAACTACTATCTATATTTAAACAAAACAATATGAATTTAACGGGAGGACAGGCGGTCGTGAGATGCCTTATAAATGAAGGTGTCGATACTGTATTTGGTCTGCCTGGCGTGCAGAATGATTGGTTATATAATGCCTTGTATGACTATAGAGATGAAATTAGAGTTATACATACTCGGCATGAACAAGGTGCTGGATATATGGCGCTGGGGTACAATCTTGCTTCTGGCAAAGTAGGTGTAACGAATGTTGTACCTGGACCAGGATTCCTTAATAGTTCTGCTGCATTGGCTACTGCATGGGGACTGAATGCTAAAGTGCTGTCACTTGTAGGTCAGATTCCTCTCAAAGCACAAGGAAAAGCCAGAGGTGTTCTCCATGAGATTCCTGACCAGCTAGCCATCCAACAACAACTGACTAAGTGGGCTGGACGGGCAACTGCACCTGGTCACGTACCAGCTATAATGGCAGAAGCCTTCCAGCAACTCCACAACGGACGTCCTAGACCTGTAGGCGTAGAGGTATCTATGGATGTACTTAAGGCTGTAGAAGATATAGACCTATCCAACTATACAAAAGCTGTAGTAGAAGAAATGCCAATAGATGAGGCAGCTATAGAGAAAGCAGCTAACCTCATCGCCAATGCAAAAAATCCATTGATATTTGTTAGTAGTGGTGCTATGAATGCGGCAATGGAGGTCACCGCTTTAGCAGAATTTCTACAAGCACCTACCTTCTCATACAGAACAGGAAAAGGAATCATCTCTAGCAAACATCACCTCAGTTACCCTGTCCCTGCTGCTCATGATTTGTGGGCTGATGCAGATGTTGTTATAGGAATAGGTAGTCATGTACGTATGCCACTGAGCAAATGGGGAGTCGATGATAAACTTACTTTTATTAGTATCAATATCGATGAGACTGCACATGACCGAATTGTCAAGCCAACGCTGAGTATAACAGCAGATGCAGCGAAAGCGACTTCCGCCATCCTCGAGAAACTCCATAAATTAAAATCTCCTGGTGATTCTCGTAAAGCAGAAATGGCAGAATTTAGAAAACAATGGAATGATAAAACAGCATATCTAGAACCACAGTCGACCATACTAAAAATCATCAGAGAAGAATTACCCCCTGAGGGAATTCTTGTAGATGAATTGACGCAGGTTGGCTTTGCTAGTCGTATCGTCTATGATGCCTATCTACCAAGGACCTATTTGTGCACTGGCTTTATGGGAACCTTAGGTTGGGGATTCCAAACAGCGCTAGGTGCTAAGGTCGCTAAGCCTGATGTGCCAGTCATCTCTGTTGCGGGCGATGGCGGTTTTATGTTTGGTGTCCAGGAATTAGCTACTGCAGTCCAGCATAAGATTGGTGTAATTCTCCTTCTCTTCAATAATAACTTATACGGTAATGTGAGAGAGATGCAGGAGAATCTCTATGACAACAGAGTCATCGCAACAGATTTACATAATCCTGATTTTGTTAAGATGGCCAAGTCTTTTGGAGCCAATGCTGTTAAAGTTAATTCTCATGAGGAAATGCGTAAAGCTATACGAGCTGCTATGGGCAAAGACTTACCTACTCTTATAGAAGTGCCGATAGGTAATGGGCTACCAAGTACAAATAGATTCAAAGCTTTACCAAAAATCAGATAATTAATAAAAGTCGTAATAACTGATCTATGAAGATTGCTATCATTTCTGATATTCATGAAAACTTTCATAATCTAATTTTGGCTTTAGAGTCAATGTCAGAACATGATATAGAGCAGATACTTTGCCTAGGTGACTTGATGAATTCTGGTATTGCAAAAATATTGGCATCTCAAGATATACCTACCCATATGATATGGGGTAATAACGATGGGGATAAAGTAGAAATAACTTTAGCCGCAAAGAGAGAGAAAAGCTCACTATCCATCAGTACCACTATATATGACTTCGTTGAATTTGATGGGAAAAATATTTTCCTCTCTCACTATGATGATCTTGCTAAACCCATGGCCAAGTCAGGAGAATATGATGCTGTCTTCTTTGGCCACAATCATATCCAATCTACTGAGAAAGTAAATAACTGTTGGGTAGTAAATCCTGGTGAATTAGCTGCGCTCAAAACAAGAAAAGCCACATACGCTATATATGATACTCTATCAGATGAGATTCAAATTATTGAATTAAAAAATTCTGTGAGTCTAAAGACAGAGAAGATGGAAACCTACTTTGCCAATAACGCAGATAAGTTGAACTTCAGGTCTAAGAAAGCTTTTGAGCAAAATATGGCAAACAATATAATTCCAACATCCAGTCCAGTGTACAAAACCTTGAACGACGCTGCAAGTACTGCAAAAGCTGTTGTATTCACTGGGTTACCTGGTGTTGGCAAAAGTCTTTATATCAATGCCTTTCAAGCTATAGCTCAATCACTTAATAAAAAAGTGACCGTCATACAATGGGATGTAGCAAGAAAAGCATTTGAGACGCCGGAGATACAAGCTCATTTTCCAATGGGCGATGGGACAGTACATAATGGGTTAAAGCTTTGTGCTGGCAAATGGCTTCTGGCAACTGTTTCTTCTTGGCTTACTCAAAATAGTGATTCTGATTCCATATTATTGATTGAAGCACCGCTTGTCGGTCATAGGTTTGTAGAATTAGCACATCAACAAAACATCAAGGAAATAGAAGCATTCTTATCTTCTAAGGAATGCCAATTCATTTGTCCAATTCCATCAAAAGAGGTTAGAGAAAAAATAGAAGCAGCAAGGGCTGCTGAGGTAGCTGAAGATGCTAAGACTTGGATGGGTGCAAAACCATCTGTCATGTTGATGCTATGGAAAATGATTTGTGGCATAGCCAATGAAATGGGTCGATCAATACCAATGGATGGCCAACCTCCCTATGACCCTAAAGTTTATGAATTTGTGTTTAAGAATATCCTCAAGCACAGAAATTTCATACCGCTTCATATCTCAGAAGTATTCGATGTCAGTCTAACAGACGAAAGTGAATTACATTCAAGCGAAGGTCTAATAGCCTCAGAAGAAGTAGCCAATAGCATGAGTCAGGCAATATTAGCTATGTATCCAAATGACAGTGAAATAAATAAGGTTATAGATAAGTGGTATCTCACTTAGTCATGAATGAAAAATGGGTAGAAAGCTAGGCGTTAAATTATTGCCTAAACTCAACAGAACGAAATTCCGCAGATGCCCATTCTGAACCAGCACATACATCTATAAAATCAGGACCGCCCAACTCACAGATTAAGTTACACTCCGCATCATAGATTTCTACAAATTGTTCTGGTTGGCAAGCACCCCAGTCAAAGCAATAGACTAGTTCACCACGAAATCGCCATGTAGTCAATTCACCTTGTCCAGGACATGCTGTTACTCTGAAATCATCTAGAATGGTATCTATACATTCTGGCAAATCATCAGACCCACACGAAAAGAATGTCAAGGCAATTAGCAGGGAAATGAAAAGTTGTTTCATAGCAGTATTAGTTTGTTAGTTTTCAGAATATGGCTGATCATAAATCTCGTCACTCAATCGCCGCCTGTTCTTCCACCACAGAAATCCAATGCCACCTACCAATAAATAAGGCATTGTCAACATGTAGAGAATGCCTTTATTAAGGCCCTTACCTGCAGAACCACCATCTTTAAGGTTAGATTCTGCCGACATTCTACACATCGGACACTGGGCGATAGCCTCTGAATCTATAACGGGCATAAGCATTACAATACCTAGAACCAAGACAAGTGTGACAACTATTGATTTCATGATACAAAGTTAGGGTATTTGCCTCTTTTAAATACTGACTATTGGACTATTAACAGCTTTATAAGACCAAATTAAATGATACTTAGATTAACTTAAAGTGTTATTTGAAATGTTAAGGAGTAAAATCTGTGCATCAAAGTCATCCATAGTTCCAAACTCACTCATGATTTAACAATAGTCACTAACATAATAACCATTGTCATCATTGGGAGATTGAATTTTTGACTTTGACATATATTTATATGTTTTATAATACTACTATTGTATTTTTTTAAGCGACTTCATTTCCTATGGCC
>CAZPUF010000202.1:0-5203 GCA_964589705.1 uncultured Saprospiraceae bacterium
ATGGTGGTATGTACGAGTCATTTGACTTGGCTAAGAATTGGAAGTTCTTTAGTAATCTCCCGCTGACACAATTTTATAAGATTGCTGTAGATGACGCAGAGCCATTCTATAATGTATATGGAGGGACACAAGATAACAGTACCGAAGGTGGTCCATCGAGAACTAACAATATTCAAGGTATACAAAATAGTGACTGGAAAGTAGTACTCAATTGGGATGGTCATCAGCCCGCTTGCGAGCCTGGTAATCCAGATATCATATATGCCCAACGTCAGCAAGGTACACTTAGCCGTATAGATCTCAAAAGAGGAGATGTTATAGATATCAAACCTCAGTCAGCTCCAGGAGAACCTTATGAGCGATTTAATTGGGATGCGCCAATAGTGGTAAGCAGTAACAAGCCAGAACGAATCTATTTTGCATCTCAGCGAGTATGGAAGTCAGAGAATCGTGGAGATACCTGGGAAGCCATTTCTGGTGACTTGACCCGTAATGAGGATAGAATTACTTTGCCGATCATGGGTGCAGTACAGAGTTACGATAACCCATGGGACGTCTTTGCAATGTCTACTTACAACACTATTGCCAATATTGCTATCTCACCAAAGAACGAAGATATTATCTATGCGGGCACTGACGATGGCATTATACAGATGACAAGTGATGGTGGTAAGACTTGGACTAAGAAGAAAGTTTCTTCTATATCAGGCGTTCCGGATCGAGCCTATGTCAATGATATAAGAGCTGACTTGCATGATGAGAATACAGTATACTTGGCCATGGATAATCACAAAGAAGGAGATTATCGACCTTTCCTCTTCAAAAGTACTAATCGAGGTAAAACTTGGAATAAGATTACTACAGGTATATCTGATCGTAACATGGTTTGGCGTATTGTCCAAGATCATGTTGATGCAGATTTGTTATTTATAGGAACTGAGTTTGGAATTTATTTTAGTCAGAATGGTGGGGGACAGTGGACCCAACTAAAAGGTGGTTTGCCAACTATCTCATTCAGAGATTTGAAAATACATCAACGCGAGAACGATTTGATCTGCGGATCATTTGGGCGATCTATATACATCTATGATGACATTTCTGTTTTTAGAGATATATCTAAAGATCAATTGGAAGGAGAAGCACATCTGTTCCCGGTTAGAGATGCGCTATGGTATATACCACGATCATCTATCGGATTCAATGGGACAAGTGGAAGTCAGGGTACGGGATACTATGTGGCTCCCAATCCTGAGTTTGGTGCATTATTCACCTACTACCTGAAAGATGGTCAGAAGAGCCAAAAGGAGATTCGTCAAGAAGCAGAGAAGGAAGCCCTCAAAAATAAGAGACCATTAGCAAGTACCTCATGGGAGGACTTAGACAATGAACTCAATGAAGTTAGGGACGAGATGTTCCTAAATGTCAAGGCCAAGGATGGTAAGATAGTAAGACGTATTAAGTGTAAGGCATCTAAAGGATTCACACGTGTAGCTTGGGACTTAAGATACCCAGCATCAGATTTAATTGCACTGAATCCTCGTCCTCGTGGAGAGTTTGAGCCAGAGCCGCAAGGCCTGTTAGCTCCTCCAGGGCAGTATACTGCTCAGTTGGTACAGGTGAGTAACGGCAAAGAAATGAAATTAGCAGATGAGGTTACCTTTAATGTAACACCATTATACCAACCTGCGGAGGATGCACCGTCCAAAGCAGAGGTGATGGCGTTCTGGTCTGACTATACTGACTTACAGAAGTCAGTAGGTGCATTCCAATCATCATTTTCTAAGAAATCTACTCAGATTAATGCTCTGGATAGAGCACTAAGTCATACCAACATTCCTTCAGACAAGTATGCCAGTAAATTAAGTTCTATTAAAAAGCGTCATACTGAATTGAGTAAATCAGTGAATGGAAGCAGGGCAAGAGCTGAGATAGGTGAGAAAGATCTACCTACTATAGGCGAGCACATGTTCTCCTTATACAGAGGTATTTCTAATTCGACATATGGACCGACGGATACACACCTTGACATAGTTGAGTGGGTAGAAGCAAGTATCTACAATTACACCACAGAGTTGAAAAGTCTAGATAGAGATATCAAAGAGATAGCTGAGTTGATTCTAGAGTATGGTGGTCCTTATATAGAAGGGATGTAATCAATATGTTTTTTAATAAAGTCTGTGGTTTTACACAACATGAAATAAAAGTCGTTTGAAAGTAGATAAAATAAATGCCTACAAAGAGGTATTCCGCGAGCATTTAGAGATTACTCAGTCTTATAATGAATTATATAAGTACGAGTGTTTGCAAAATTTTGAAGCCAATTGGGATTTGTCTGCTTTGGATTTGAAGACCAACTATGATAATGCCTTTCAGAGTAAAATATCAGCTAGACTATGGGGCGGCAGTCAGAATTCCGCTAAGGAAGTTATGTTGCTTTTTTTAGAAATGGATAAGGAGTTTGTTAGGTCTATGTTTAGAGATTTGTATAATGAAGACAAAGACCTTGGCATGCGTATCAATCGATTCGTTTTTCATTGTGATCAAATGTTGGAACAACTTCAAGCCAAACAACCAAAATGGACGACCCACTTCCATGGAGAGAGCGAAGTGGCGCTCTATTTGGCATTTAATAACCCACAAGTATATCCTCTGTTTAGTTATAGCCCATTTGCAAATATGATGCAGCGTCTAGAAGTCAAGAGTGTACCAGAATCATACGAGTTAGAGCGCTACTTCAAACTCTGTAAAGGATTGTATACGTTACTTAAGCGTGATATTCAGTTAGTGAGGTTGCATAAGGAAGTGAGAGAAGCAGCTGGATATTATGGAGATGATACTGCTATTATGGTGCATGATTATTTGGTGGTGTGTGCTGGGCATAAGGAACCTGTTGTGTAAATAATAGTGCGCTTTGATAATACTTTATAGTAGATGAAATTTTGGTTTGTTCAAAGCGTTGACTAATTTGAATTTATATGAAACAGACTAGTGCTTTAAGAAACAATTAGAATCTTAATTCAATCACATATATAATTAAACCATCATTATGCACAATTTACTAGACAATGAGATGCAAGGTGAGATTCTAGCACTCAATCAAGCATCGAGAAATTATTTATTGGAGACGACCAAGTGGGCTAGATTCTTAGCGATAATTGGTTTTGTATTTATCGGCCTCATGGCAGTTGGAATTATAGTAGCTGCTTTTTTTCAAGTTCCGTTATTGGAATGTTTCCTACTGGAGGAGGTATCTTCTTTCTAGTCTATCTTATTGTAATGTCTCTCGTCTATGTATTTCCTATACTCTTCCTTTATCGGTTTGCTAACCATACTAAGTTGGCAGTGAAAGGTAATGATATGCAACACCTTAATACAGGTTTGAAGAACCTAAAGTCTTTGTATAAGTTTATGGGCATATTTATGATTGTTGTACTGGTTATATATGCCTTGATATTCTTGTTTGGAGGGATAGCTGGTCTTGCTAGTGTTACAGGATGAAGTACTTAGAATAGACTATCTAAGACTACTTGCATATCTGCGACATCCTTGCTGTACATGTTTTCTTCTAGAGGATAATTAGTAATAATCGTCGTGTATACTGTTTTTTTAGTTTTTGTTCTAGACTGGAACTGGGCCTTTCTTTTGCGTAATGTAGCAGCATAAGATTTATTGATAGCAAAGTTACTTGTGTGAAATTTGCATTCGCATAGATGGATGATGTTATCTGCTCTATCGATGATTATATCTATTTGGAATCCGTCAGTAGTTGTGGTGCTATTTTGCTTGTAGCTGTATGTCTCCGTATATACTGCAGGTATGCCTAAGGCGTTCTTGATATTGTGGATATGTCTGAGACATAGATTTTCAAAGGCATATCCTCTCCATACCTTATAAGTTTGCTTATTGGATAACTGCTGCCAGATACCTTTGGAGAGTTTTTTTTGATGTGAAATGAATCTGTGATAGAAGGTGCAATACTCGTCCAGTAATCTATAGATAGTACCTCTTTTCTTTTTGCCGAAAGGTAATTGCTCTTCCACATATCCTGATAGAATCAAATCTTTGATAGCTCTCGTAAATGGTCCACCTGCATCTACTTTACTTTTGGCAATGAGTTCTTTCCTGCTTAGGCCTTGCTTATGCCTAGCCAGAGTTTTGATTATGCTTTCATGGTCATTGGGGTTTTCGTATATCGCTTTGAATAGATTCTCATACTCAGTGAATAGCAGACCATCCTTGGTAAAGCATAGTCTCCCTGTTGCAGTCATCGGACTGTCTCCTTTCTTGATCTGGTCAAGATAGAAGGGGACACCTCCGCAGACCATATATATTTCTGCAATGGCATTCGGGGTGAGCTTAATGCCTTTGTCTTTGAGGAATTGTTTTGTTTCAGCGAGTGAGAATGGCTGCAGATTGATTTTGTCTGTCACTCGATTATGTAGTCCACCAGTGTCATTGTATACCTTATTTGTTATCCATGAGGTGGAAGAGCCGCATACGACCAATACGTATTTTTTTTCTTTGCTCAGGTAATCGTTCCATAGGTGGGCTAGCTGCTGCAAAAAACCAGATCGAGGGGTTGTTATCCATGGTAGTTCGTCGATAAAGATGACTTGTTTTTTCTGTGTTTTCTTTTTTTGCAGATACTGCTTAAGCATCAGTAGTGCTTCTTGCCAGTTTGCTGGAAGATGAAAATTTGTTGATTTTGAGTACTCATTGAGTTTGTCTGTGAAGTGAATGAGTTGCTGTTCCATACTGCCATCTTTGATGCCAGTCATACTGAATACCATCTGTGTTCTATAAGCACTGTCGATGAGAAATGTCTTACCTATTCGTCTCCTACCAGTGATGCCGAGGAATCTAGAAGTCGACGCTTTGAGTAGCTTGTTTAGTATCTTAACTTCTTTATCTCTTCCGGCTATATCCATTTTATAATTTTATTTATGTGTTATAAATGTATGGATAAATACAAATATAAAATTCTATAATTGTATTTAAGTCTTGTATAATCAAAGATAAGTACAAATATAAATTTGCATAATTGTATTTATGCCTACTATTTATACAGATAAGTACAAATATAATTATATGTAGTACCCACTATTTTAACTAGTGATGCATATGATAGCGCTGCATTTAACTTTGGTCGATTGCATTACGCAGGGACAAAAATCTATGACCTACCTAACTTATGTGTTAAGAT
>CAZPUF010000203.1:0-5165 GCA_964589705.1 uncultured Saprospiraceae bacterium
ACAATCCCACAGGAAGCTGACTCATAGATAACTGAAGGCTGCCTGTCAGTACTGACACTTCTTGAGAATACACCATCTGCCCCTGCATCTAGCACACAGGATTTAGATGATTTATATACATCACTTCTAGAAAGACAAAATTCATTTCTAGACTTTTTCCTTTATAATCGGCTGATCCTTTATCACCATTTGGATGGTCTTTTTGTTCTTCTCAGTAAACATGACTTGCTTTCCTTGAGTCAGACTATCTATAAGGTATTGGTTATAATGACGTATGGTGTATAACTGTAGATTCGTGTAGGTCTCTACATGGAATTGACTACCTATTTCTTCTACAAACTGTTCTATCCTTTCTTGTCCCGCAGCATATAGACAAAGCGTAAAACTAATTGCGGAGTTTCGCATGGCACACAATGTTAGTCCTAACTTATCCATGTTCTGAAAGATGATACTCAAATGTGCTTCAGAGATAAATGAAAAATCATTGCTTGTTAATCTCAGTAAAGTAATACCCTCTTGTACCACTACGATTGGCGGGTAACTAATAGGACCTGGATCGGCGATCACGGTGCCTTCCTTATCGAGATCTACAAATGATCGGACTTGTAGGCGTATATTTTTATTCTGGATCGGCTGGATTGTCTTAGGGTGTATGACCTTAGCCCCATAATAGGTCATTTCTATAGCTTCACGATAAGAAATCTTTGGTAACAATTCTACATTCTCAAATCGACGCGGATCGGCTGTAAGAATGCCTTGGACGTCCTTCCATATGGTCAGTTCTTCCACTTCCAGTGAATAGGCAAATATAGCTGCCGTGTAATCAGATCCTTCACGGCCTAGGGTGGTTGTCAGCCCTTCTTTATTCTTTCCTATAAATCCTTGGGTTATAATTATATCGTGCTGAGACAGCAAGGCATTAACCTTGGATTGGATTTGACTTTTAGTGGTGTTAAAATCCACTTGGGCATTACGATATTTATCATCTGTAGATAGGACGTCTCTGACATCCATCCAACCTACTCTTAGCTCACTCTTTGCTAGAAAGTCAGATATGATAATGGTGGAAAATAATTCTCCAAGGGAAATGATCTGATCATATACCTGGTCAGGAGGTGCAATAGTTGGAATCTGATCCAGATTATGAGAGAGTGCCCTATTCAGTCGTTTTGCAATCTTATCTTCATCGAGTCCTAAGTCTTTAGATAAAGTGACATGCTGTTCAAGAATTCTGTTCAGTGCTTCCTTCCCTGCCGATTTGTCCTCCAGATACTTTGCCCATGCCGACTCAAGTGCATTGGTCGTTTTTCCAACTGCGGATATGACAATTAATAATTGGTCATTTGTGTATTGACTAATTATTTGCCTCACATTGTCTATGTGAGCGGCATCCTTAACCGAAGAACCACCAAATTTGAAAATTGTCAAAGACATAGATATTGAACATTTAGGGTCACAAAAGTGATTATAAGTTTGAAAAACAAGGGTATTGAAACTCTAAAGAAATAAAAAGGTCAAATTTATTAATCAAAAGTTGGTTCAGATGGTTTAGCTAATGAATTCTGCTGCAGGCTTAACCATTGAATAAAAATGATATTTTTGACCGAGTTAATCCAAATGACATATGACGAATAGCTTAGATCTTGCCCTCCAGTTGCTGTTAATTGGTATGACTACCGTCTTTATCATTCTTGGGATAGTTATGGGAATTGGTAAATTATTGATCACATTAGTCAATAAATACAGTCCAGACCTTCCTGCTAATAAACCAAACAGAAGAAGTACAGCTACGTCTCGAAAGTCAGACATTCCGGAAGAACACATCGCTGTATTAGCTACAGTTGTTGATTTAATCAGCCAGAATAAGGGTATACTCAAGAACATCAAGAAATTATCTTAGATCTTATATTATATAGCACATGAGTAAAGAAATAAAACTCGGCCTCGTATATCGAGATATGTGGCAATCATCAGGAAAATACATGCCAGATGTCAATCAGCTTTGCGAAGTCGCTAAACCCATCGTTGCCATGGGTTGCTTTGACAGAGTGGAGACCAACGGCGGAGGATTCGAACAGATAAACTTGCTCAGAGGAGAGAATCCGAATATCAGTGTCAGAAAGTGGACCCAACCCTTTAATGACGCAGGTATCCAAACCCATATGCTGGAAAGAGGACTTAATGGTATTAGAATGAGTCCGGTGCCTAAGGACGTCAGACGATTAATGTTTAGCCTCAAAAAGAAGCAAGGAACAGATATTTCAAGAACCTTCGATGGTCTCAATAATGTGAGAAACCTCAGGTTATCGTTCGAATATGCAAAGGAGGGCGGTATGATAGCTCAGGGCGCCATGAGTATTACTTTCTCACCAGTGCATACAGTCGATTATTATATCAATCTAGCGGACCAATATATAGATGCAGGGGCTCAGGAGATTTGCATTAAAGATATGGCGGGCATAGGTCGTCCGGTGTCTATAGGCAAAATGGTCAAAGGCATCCGTGACAGACATCCAGATATTGTCATTAGTTATCATGGTCACTCCACCACTGGATTTTCAGTCGTCTCTTCTTTGGAAGCAGCCAGAGCTGGAGCAGACATCATAGATGTGGGTATGGAACCATTATCATGGGGAACAGGTCATGCAGACCTATTGACGGTCCATGAAATGCTCAGAGATGCTGGCTTTACACTCAAGCCTATCAATATGGATGCCTATATGGAAGTCCGGGCCTTAACGCAGAAATTTATTGATGAGACGCTAGGCTACTATATCAATAAGAAAAACCGATTTATGAATTCCTTGCTCATCAAACCAGGCTTGCCAGGTGGTATGATGGGCAGTTTGATGGCTGACTTGGAAAAGAACTTATCTTCAGTCAATAAGTGGCTGACTAAAAATAACAAGCCGACACTTACCCAAGATGAGTTACTTATCAAGCTCTTTGACGAAGTAGGTCACACATGGCCAAAGGTGGGATATCCACCACTGGTTACCCCTTTCTCACAGTACGTGAAAAATCTGTCGATCATGAATGTGATTCAGATAATTAAGGGTAAGGAGCGATTCTCAATGATAGATGAAAATACATGGGGTATGATGCTGGGTCGGTCCGGACAATTGCCTGGAGAATTAGCACCTGAGTTGGTTGAAATGGCCAAGCAGCAAGGCAGAGAATTCTTCACAGATGATCCACAAGGATTATATCCAGATGCATTGGACTCATTCAAGGAGAAAATGAAAGAAAAAGGATGGGATCATGGACAAGATGATGAAGAACTCTTCGAATATGCTATGCACCCTACTCAGTATGAGGACTATAAAAGTGGTGCTGCGAAGAAAAAATTTGAAGCGGATTTAGCGGATAGAAAGGCAAAGGCAAATGGAGGTAACGCCTCTACTGCTGGAGCCTTACCTGTACCTGTCGGTGCTGGCGGAGGAACAGGAATGACACCAATGCCTAGAAATCTAACGGTTAATGTTAACGGGACAAAGTATAGTGTCGGTATAGAGTATCCTGACCAAGTCAATGATAATACTGCTCAATCAAATAGTGTTGCAGCTGCTGCGCCAGCTGAGATAACAGCAGGCGATGGTCACTTGGTCACCTCTCCATTGGAAGGCAAATTCTTTTTGACCAAATCTCCAGGGGAGCAAGGACTAAAGGTTGGAGACATTGTCTCAAAGGGAGATACTGTAGCCTATGTGGAATCTATGAAAGTTGTCAATAGCATAACGACCTCAGAGGGTGGCACAGTGAAGGAAATATATGTCTCACATGGTGATGACATTGAAGAAGATCAGCCACTTATCAAAATAGGTTAAGCCGTACTAATCAGTGGAGATTCTAACTAAAATATATGAGATGACTGCTTTTCAGCAAATTGCTGAAGAGCCATTATCTATGCTTATGATATTGTTGGCCTTGCTGATGCTTTATCTGGGCATATTCAAAAAGTATGAGCCACTATTATTAGTACCCATAGGGTTTGGTGTCCTGTTGGCTAATTTTCCTGGCGGACAAATGAATGTCGTATCTGCGGAATTTGCCCCCGAGATAAAGTCGATGACTATCAATCAGATTGCCGAATCGTATGGCATCATGAACATGTTGTATTACATGCTCATCAAGACAGGGTTACTACCTCCTCTAATATTTATGGGAGTAGGCGCTATGACTGATTTTGGACCCTTACTGCGGAATCTTAAGCTGGCATTGTTCGGAGCTGCAGCTCAATTAGGGATTTTTACCGTTCTCATCGCGGCTATCGCTATGGGGTTTAAGCCTGAGGAAGCTGGAGCCTTAGGTATTATTGGAGGTGCTGATGGACCTACAGCCATATATACCGCGATCAAATTAGCGCCTCATCTTCTGGGACCAATTGCGATTGCTGCCTATTCTTATATGGCTTTGGTTCCTGTAATTATCCCTCTGGTTGTCAAGTTTACAGTCACCAAAAAAGAGCTTAAAATCAATATGAAGGAACAGGATAAACTGTTCCCCAATAAGGTTAAGATTAAGAATGTCAAAATGGTCAAAATCCTTTTTCCGATTTTGCTCATAATCATTATATCGCTCTTAGTCCCTTCCTCCACACCTCTATTAGGGATGTTGCTATTCGGTAATTTAGTTAAAGAAATCGGGACGGATACTAATAGACTTTTTGAAGCGGCCTCTTCTACTATTATGAATGCAGCGACGATCTTCCTAGGATTGACCGTAGGTGCGACCATGACCGCAGATACCTTTCTCAATCTTCAAACCTTGCTTATCATCTTTGGAGGATTTGTTGCTTTTGCTTTCTCCATTCTGGGAGGCATCATGGCAGTCAAAATCTACAACCTCTTCAATAAGAAAAAAATCAATCCACTCATAGGTGCGACAGGTCTAAGTGCTGTACCTATGGCATCGAGAGTGGCCAACGAAATTGCCTTAAAACATGATTCGAGCAATCACCTGCTTCAATATGCTATGTCCAGCAATATTAGTGGCGTTATAGGGTCCGCAGTGGCTGCAGGTATTCTGATAAGTTTCCTTGGCTAAAGGCTGGTTTCCTAGTTATAAGATACTTTAACAGTTATGAAACATGACTTTCTCATTTATTCTGCGTCTCAAGGTTGTAAAGAGTAGTTTTTTCATACTGGTTCGATAATGAGAAGCTT
>CAZPUF010000204.1:0-5157 GCA_964589705.1 uncultured Saprospiraceae bacterium
CTTCTCTGAATGTGCTGAGCAACAATCCAATGACCATAATGAAAAATAGTGCTACATATATTCTTATTATCAAGCCCGACTCAGATGCCATTTCCAACGGATTAAGATTACTTGATTGTATGATTATAAATGATATAAATAATAAAGTAGCTAATAATAGAAGCATCAACAAAGCTAGTTTTAGAAATGGCCAAAAATATCTCATTCCATTGGCCCAGAATCCCCTTGATTGACTACCTAATGCAGACTCATGTATGACTCCCATAATTCCTGCTGAACGAAATACAGACCATAGAAAATAGGGTACAAGCATACTTGCAAAGAATAGGATAGAGACATTGATCCCACTTCCATATTCTCTCATAATCTCTGTAAATAAGGTGTGACTAAATCCTTCTTGGAATCCATTGCTGTAATCTGTTGTCGAGATGGCGTCTGAGACTATGTTGCTTAGAGGGCCTAGCGAAAAAAATGCAACCAATAGACTCATCAGGTATACTATGCCAATAATTCTTGGTTGAGATTTGGCCCAACGAAATCCTTGATAGAAGGCGACCATAACCCCAGTATTATATTTATTGCTAGCAGGCTTGGTCATATGATAACAGTCATGAGTTCCATAATATGCTGAGCTCCCGTAATCATTCTAGCAAAAAATGATCTGACACCACTTTTGTCCTCCTCAGCGTGCAGTGAATTATTGAGATAATTTTTGTCCATTGTGATTTTGAACTCAGGATCTATTGTAGCGCTGATAATTTTATGTGCACTTTTAATTTCAAAGCTCTCTATATTGTTCTTTCCATTCCATTCAATGTCCTGATGACTTCCATCTTCAAATCTCACTCTCAAAGTGTTGGGAATTTGGATAGATTCTAATCGATGGACGATAACCTTGCTACTATATTTCGCATGATCAGAATCTACTATTTCGCAGTTATCCGTATTGTCAAAATAGCCTCTTGGTGATTGTATTTCTGAATTAGTGATGGAACTGACTTTATAGTCACAACTACCAGTGCCATATAATACTTGCTCAAAGTACCAGTCCAGGCCATATGGAAAATGCGGACATTTATTACTAACTACTTCATTGGCGATTGCAATAAAATCATCTCTATCTGGATGTTTGAATTTCCAGGTTTGGAAATAAGTTCTCATAACTTCTTCCATGGCACTAGCGCCGATTAGGCCCTCCATAGTTTCTAGCCATACAGCAGTTTTGTTGTAGGAAATTGGGCCATAGGCATTATCCTCATATTCCCAACTCTTCAATGTGTTTGGTCCCATCTCGGGATTATCCTGTCCAAAAAATTCTGCCCTGTTCCATTCTTTATTGCCTGACTGATAACCCATAAATTCTACGGTTGCTGTTTTGTCAGTCATATAGCTATCCAGAATTTTCCCTTCGTAGTAGGTAGTAATGCCCTCATCCATCCAAGGGTCTTCTACCTCATGTGTAGCAATCATCTGCATAAAATACTGGTGTATGTATTCATGCACAACTAGTGTCTCTACTGTCTTGAATCCATCAGGAAAGCAATTAAGGCTAAGTGAAGTAATTAATGTTGGATACTCCATACCTCCCGTAAATATGCCATGTATGGGTGGGTCTATGATTGAAAGTGTAGAATAGGGATAATCTCCAAGATAGTCATTGAGATAATCCATGCAGTACTTTATCGTATTAAAGTACCTATCCCCGAATCCAGTCTTTTCTGGATAGCAATACAGTGAAATGCTGACATCGTTATGTTGTTCTGTCCGTTTGACAAAATGAGGAGAGCAGGTCCAAGTAAAGTCAATGACGTCCTCTGCTCTAAAGTGCCAAGTTTTTTTATTGCCCTGCTTTTCCTGACCCATAAGTGCACCTGACGCAGCTACAATATACTCTTCTGGCACAGTCATTTTTACATCATAGACACCAAAGTCAGAATAATATTCTCCTCGTGCATGATACTGATGACAGTTCCAGCCATCTTCTGTCGCATAACGCATACCTGCTGTCTCATAGACACCAACCTTTGGAAACCATTGAGCAAAGAAATAGAAGTCCTGATTGTATCCAGTACGTGGCATCGTTTTAGGCACCTTTGATTTCCAATCAAAGGACAGCTGCAATTCTTCATCCGCTTGCACAGGTTCTACAAGAGTGACTTTGAGTACACTCATATCACTATCATTATGGTCATCGGGTTGTACATACTGCATTTGCAGTTGACGACCTTGGGCATCTGTCATATGGATAATGTCTGTATAGCCCCAGCCACAATCCTCTTCGATATCCTGAGTTAAAAATTCTGGTACGCCTCTTTCCTTCATGAATGTGGACTCGGAATTTCTAAATGCATTATAGTAGATATGCATTAAGACATGGTCTACAGGCTGGTCAGAAGGATTACGCCATAAGAGTTCTGTATGACAGTCTAATGTCTTATTGTTAGGGTCTAATCTGATATCCATCGTGTAATTGGTAATACGTGGAGAAAGTGCTTCCTGAGCAGACAAACCATTAAGAAAACACCAAATCACAGACAAGCACATCACTGTCAGTGGCTTATATATCAGATAGGATAATAATACTTTAGGTCTCAATGTTGCTGGTCCATTTACAATCTTAAATATAATCTATTAGCGGTATCCTATTATAAAAAGCAGAGGCCTATATTGAGTATACACTTAACCTGATAACCTAATCCTTTACCATACGCCTCAATCCTTACATATCAGTTTTCATTTGCCTTGGCCTGGGGTTTGCATCAGGCTTGGTAGGTTCTCCAATGTCAGATTGGTATCAGGGTCTTGTGAAGCCATCATTCCAACCACCGCCTTGGGTGTTTGGCCCTGCTTGGACTATACTTTATACGATGATGGGTATAGCTTTATCCTATGTATGGAACTCAAAACCGTCTGCACCTCGGCGTACAGCTATTAACTTATTCTTGGCTCAGTTCATATTGAATATAAGCTGGTCGCCGTTGTTTTTCGGTGCACAGAATCCAACAGTTGCATTAATTGTGATTGTTCTAATGTGGGTGCTTATTGCGATGACGATAAGCGCCTTTTATATAATAAGGCCGTTGTATGGCTACCTGCTTATTCCTTATCTTTGTTGGGTGACGTTTGCAACTGTGTTAAATGCATCCATTGTTTATTTGAATTAGAAAAAAGACAGATTTGAAGACTATAGTATCTCTGGAAGGATTGGAGTTTTTTGCTTATCACGGGTTTTACGAAGAAGAAAGAAAGACTGGTAATACCTTCATTTGTGATGTACATGTAGAGCTCAAAAGTTTTGATTCTGAAGATGACAATATCCATGACACTGTCAATTATGAAGAAGTCTATGAGATAGTCGCAGATGAGATGGGTAAGACCAAAAAACTTATAGAAACCGTAGCCCTTAAAATTATCAAGCGAATACAGGCCCTCGATAATGTAACTGCCGCCAAGGTCAAACTACATAAGCTCAATCCACCCATAAAGGGTAAAGTAGGCCGAGCTATAGTGGAGTTGCGCTTTTGATTATTATACTACCTCACACATTAAGTCTTAGTCATTCCCTATATTAGGTGCTTAAGATAGGCATATACTGAATATGGAGAACCAACAAATTACAGAGAACAAAGCACTTAACCTTTTCGAAGCACTGATTCCGCTACTAGTCCTTATTGCATTACTTATCGTCAATGTATTAGTATTTGGTGATGATGCGCTTAGTGGCAGTAACCAGTTTGTCTTACTAATAGGCGCTGCAGTGGCTATGATTGTCGGCTTTTGGAATAAAGTGTCCTATGAGCAAATGCTAGATGGCGTAGCAGATAACTTCAAGTCTACTACGGGGGCGATCCTTATTCTCCTAATGGTCGGTGCCCTTGCAGGCACATGGATGATAAGTGGCATTATCCCAACGATGATATACTACGGTCTAAAGATGCTCAATCCTGCTATCTTTCTTCCTGCTACAGTTATTATTTGCTCTATCATATCTCTCGCGACTGGATCTTCTTGGACGACGTCTGCTACTGTAGGGATAGCACTAGTAGGTATAGGTAAAGCGTTAGGTATACCATTAGGAATGACCGCAGGTGCAGTAATATCTGGTGCATATTTTGGTGATAAAATGTCTCCATTGTCTGATACCACTAATCTTGCTTCAGCTATGGCAGGAGCGGATCTCTTTGATCACATCAGATATATGATGCTGACCACTGTGCCATCTATTGTCATCACCATCATCATCTTTGCCATACTGAGTCTGACTCAAGATGCAGCAGGGACTGCGCAGACAGCAGATATGCTCAGTGCTATAGATGCATCGATCAATGTCACTCCCATGCTATTCTTAGTACCCATCATTGTAATTATAATGATAGTCAAAAAAACAAAACCACTAATTGCGTTATTTGCTGGGACCATATTAGGAGGGCTCTTTGCACTTATATTTCAAGGTGATGTAGTAGCTGCCATTACAGGAGCAGACTCACTAACCCCCAAGTCTGCCTACATGGGTGTGATGGATGCTATCACTAGAGATGTCGCTATCACTACGCCGAACGAGTCACTTAATGATCTGTTCTCATCAGGAGGTATGAATGGAATGCTAGGTACCATATGGTTAATTATGTGTGCGATGGTGTTCGGCGGCATCATGGAAGCTATTGGCGCCTTGTCTAGAATAAGTGCTGCTCTGCTCAGTATCGCAAAGTCAGTCTTTGGCTTATTTGCGGCCACAGTCGCTAGTGCGCTCTCTCTCAACTTGACAGCATCAGACCAGTATCTCTCTATTGTAGTGACTGGAAAGATGTATGAAAAAGCTTATCAAGAAAAAGGCTTAGCCCCAGAAAACCTCAGTAGAACTATAGAAGATGCAGGCACCGTAACCTCCGTACTGATTCCGTGGAATACCTGCGGCGCTTATCAGGCAGGCGTCCTCAATGTCTCTGTCGCAGAATATTTTTTCTATGCCATCTTCAATTATCTCAGTCCATTTATGACGTTGATATTTGCAGCATTGGGAATAAAGATCAAGCAGTTGGTGAGAAAGTAGGAAGGTGCGGTTCATGGTGCAGCGGTTCACGGTGCAACCTTTCTATAGTAATGAAAATGGTAGCACAAAGACTACTTCTTTTATTATACAAAGATAATTTCTTTTAA
>CAZPUF010000205.1:0-5145 GCA_964589705.1 uncultured Saprospiraceae bacterium
CTATGACCTGTAAGAAAAACTTACGAGCACAAGAGATATCTATAGAAAATAAATTACCGATTATCTACCTCGTAGATAGTGCTGGTGTATTCTTACCGATGCAAAATGAGGTCTTTGCAGATAAGGAACACTTTGGAAGGACTTTTAGAAATAATGCTGTTATGTCATCCATGGGTATTCCTCAGATAGCTGCTATCATGGGTAGCTGCGTGGCAGGTGGTGCTTACTTGCCTATCATGTCAGACGAAGCACTTATTGTAGAAGGAACGGGAAGCATTTTTCTTGCCGGTCCATATCTTGTCAAAGCAGCTATAGGTGAAACGGTAGATAAAGAGACCTTAGGTGGTGCACATACACAAACCGCTATCTCAGGAGACGTAGATTACAAATGTAAGGATGACAAAGAATGTCTGGATACAATTAGAGACTTAGTGTCTAAAATTGGAGAAAGAGAGAAAGCTGGTTTTGATAGGATTGATGCAGTAGATCCTGCTTACGATGTCGACAAACTATATCAGCTCTTTCCATCAGATAGAGTTAAACCGTATGACACTCGTGAAGTACTTAATTGCATCCTTGACAAAGATTCCTTGACAGAATACAAAAAGGAATATGGCCAAACTATTATCTGTGGTTATGCCCGAATAGACGGATGGTCAGTAGGTGTTGTTATCAACAATAGACAGGTAGTCAAAACTGCAAAAAAAGAAATGCAATTCGGTGGTGTGATATATTCTGATAGCGCAGACAAAGCAGCTAGATTCATCATGAATTGTAATCAGAAAAAAATTCCTCTTGTCTTCTTTCATGATGTATCCGGCTTTATGGTAGGTAGTCGTTCTGAGCATGGAGGTATTATAAAAGACGGTGCCAAGATGGTTAGTGCCGTGTCCAACAGCACTGTACCCAAAATAAGTATCGTCATTGGCAACTCATATGGTGCTGGAAATTATGCCATGTGCGGCAAGGCATATGATCCACGATTTATATTCTCATGGCCGAGTGGACGTATAGCTGTAATGGGCGGCACCCAAGCAGCTAAGGTGCTGATGCAAATCCAAGTGGCTTCCATGAAAGCTAAAGGCAAAGAACCTACAGAACAAGAACAACAGGAAATATTAGACAGGATAAGTACAAAGTATGAAGAGGAAACTTCACCCTATTATGCCGCTGCTCGATTATGGACAGACGGTATAATAGATCCAAAAAACACAAGAGGCATTATCTCCAAGTGTATCACTGCGGCCAATAATGCTCCAGTAGAAAAATTCAATGTAGGCGTTATCCAAACCTAAGTGCATGGATCAACTTAAACTTATAGAATGTCCAAGAGATGCCATGCAAGGTATCCATGAGTTCATCCCAACTGAACGAAAAATCACTTATATCAATAAGTTATTGAAGGTAGGATTTGATACTATAGATGTGGGGAGTTTTGTCAGCCCCAAAGCTATCCCTCAGATGAAGGACACAGCAGATGTGATTCAAGGATTGGATCTTGACAGCAGCAAGTCAAAACTTTCTGTCATTGTCCCCAACCGACGTGGCGCTCATGATGCTATAAAGTTTGATCAGGTATCTTATTTAGGCTACCCATTTTCCATATCAGAGACTTTTCAAAAGAGAAATACCAATGCAAGTATAGAGGAATCCCTTCAAAGAGTTGCCGACATCCAAGCCATAACTATAAAGAATAACAAAGAACTACTCATCTATGTCTCTATGGCTTTTGGCAACCCATATGGCGATGTATGGAATGTAGAAATTGCCCAACAATATGTCACTAAACTTGTTAGCATGGGCATCAAGAGATTTTCCTTGTCAGATACTATTGGTGTATCTACGCCTGAGAGTTTAGAATATCTATTTTCTAATCTAACAAGTATGTTTCCTGATATTTATTTCAATGCACATTTGCATACCACTCCAGACAAGTGGGAAGAAAAAGTGGCTGCAGCTTATAAGCATGGGTGCAGAAGTTTTGATGGCGCTATAAAAGGATATGGGGGCTGCCCAATGGCCAAAGATGAATTGACCGGCAATATGCCAATGGAAAACATGATAGCCTACTTTAACGAAAATAATATTGAGAGTGGATTAGATCTTACAGCATTCCAAGACGCTATGGCCTACTCTGGTAATATATTTTTATAAAATTTTGATTGTAAAGAATAGCTACTATTCACTATCCAAAATATTCCGATAGTTAACTACCCATCGTAACTTTCCAAATCCAATATTAAAGGGTACTTTTTTGATCAGGTCAGTAAGGCTTAAGTCTGGATATGATTGAGCAACCGCCAAAGCCTTCTCCACCTTCTTTGAATCCATTAAATCAAAGATAGATACCTTTTGAGCAGCAATCAATTGAGCCATGTGAGATTCAATTGTAGATACTGCCAACCCTCTTTCCTTTGCAATTAGATTAACACTTTTTCCAACCTTATGTAATTTGAATGTAATTTCAGTTGTACTTCCTTTAGGCTGCTTTCCCTTCTTAGCTTTAGATACTGCATTTGGTAAATAAATTTTGTCTGCTGTAAAAACAGGTTTATCCAAATAATTTAAATCATACAAATTAGATATCTTCTTGGCTACAGCTGTCTCCATAGTCCCAACTGTAGAGACATATTTCTTCGTATTCTTTTTGATGCTGTACTCTAGTCCGTGCTTTACCAAAGGTTTGTATACATCGGTATGTAGTTGCTCTGCAAAGTAATGTATGGCTTTTCTGATCCTATCTAGAAGCAGCTCAGTATGGTCATGTTGACTTTCAAAAATTGTCTTGAGTTGAGAATGAAATTTGGTAGATACATTTTCTAACTCAGTCAATTTATTCCTTATATCAAAAATCAACTTCTGACAATTCCCCTTCCCCATTATATCTTTCTCCCCTAATATTTCTTGCCAAGGGTCCAGATAGCTTAACAAAGCTGCTGTCTTAAATGATTTTAGTAATTGATGTTGATTATAGTCTACTTTTGCCAATTGAAGCTTTGGCTCTAATTCTTCCTCAGTTAGTTTGTTTCTATAATACTCAACTATCTGAGGATTTGTAATGACATTATTGGCATTTATTTTTGATAATAAATACAAGCCTTCTACTGACCGACATCGACTAAGGGCTACATAAAGTTGGCCAGCTGCAAATGTCTTAGAGACATCCAGTGCTACCCTATCGAAAGTCAAGCCTTGGCTCTTATGCACCGTAACCGCCCATGCCAAACGAAGTGGATACTGCGTGAAGCTACCTATCTCATTCTTGACTATTTTGTCTGTAGTCTCATCTACCTCGTATTTGGAATTAGTCCATTCTACCATATCCACAACAATAGATTGATTGTCGTCAAGGGCCTTGACAATTATGCTGTTTGTTTTAATTTGTGTAATCACCCCTATCTTTCCATTATAGTACAAGCCTTCAGGATGGTTTCTTATAAACATCACTTGAGCCCCCTCTTTCAACGTTATAACTTCTTCGACAGGATATGAACTCTCTGGAAATTTGCCATTAACCTCGGCAGAGAATTTTTGAATTGAAGAATCTAAGGCACCTAGCTTTTCGTTATTGATTTCGGAAGCTTGCCTTACATGAGTCGTTAAGGTGATAATTTCGCTGGGTATATTATTAGGTGAATATCTTAGGTTGAGTTCATCTATAACTGCTTGATCTCTCTGACCATTTCGGATTGCATTCAGCAAATTAACAAAGTGGCCATCTTCTTGACGATATACCTTGTCCAATTCTATCGTGATCGCACTTGCTTTCTGCCAAGCTGGACTAGAGATAAAGTAAAATCCTTGATAATAATTAGAAAGTGGCCGCTCCACATCATGTCTGACCACAGGGGACAACTGATACAAATCTCCTATAGCTAATATCTGCACACCTCCGAATGGGGAAGCATTTTTGCGGACTCTTCTCAGTGTATGATCTATCATTTCTAATAAATCTACACGAACCATACTTATCTCATCAATGATCAACATATCTAGCTGAAGAAACAAGTCTAATTTATCTCTTCTAAACTTTTGATTTTTAACCAAGGATGATGGATCACAAAAGACGTCTGGATTAAACGTTGGATTGACTTCTGGGATAAATGCACGAAGTGGCAATAAGAACAAAGAATGCAAGGTCATTCCACCTGCATTGATAGCAGCTACTCCAGTAGGAGCTGCTATAAGACATTGCTTATCAGTCTCATTTAGAATCTCCTTGAGCAAAGTCGTCTTGCCAGTACCAGCCTTACCAGTCAGAAAAAGACTCTGATTGGTATTTAACGCAAAGTCTTTTGCAAGGCTTCTCATTCTAGTGTGCTCTACATTCAAATCATGCCAGCTTTTAGTATTTAATCAAATCAAATATGAAGGTGATAGCTTAGTAAGCTCTACTCATTTGTTACCTTTACCACTACAAATTACAAATAATGCAACAAGAGCAAAACGCTTATATATTAGGGACAGATTTGGAAGAGATGAACAGATTGGGATTACAGCACCAAGTATGGGCATCTGAGGCGCAAAAGGGATGGCAATTAGCTGGATTTACAAGGGGAATGCACTTGTTGGATTTGGGTAGTGGCCCAGGGTTCTGCACCAGAGAGATGGCAAAGATCGTCGGTAGGGACGGAAGGATAATAGCCGTAGACAAATCCAAAATCTATCTGGACTATCTTAATGAAATTAACAAAACACAACAGCTTAACATAGAGACTAAGCATACTGACTTTGACAATTTGGATTTATCAGACGCTACATTGGATGGGATGTACTGTAGATGGGCTCTGGCTTGGATTCCAAATCCAGATGAAATAATGACGAAAGTGCACAGCGCGATGAAGGTAGGTGGCAAAGTGGTCATTCATGAATATTATCATTGGATGACTCATCAGATAAATCCCAGTGGACCAAATGTCAAAAAAGCCATTGCAGGATGCTATAAGAGTTTTCAAGATGCGGCTGGGAATATAGATGTCGGCAAAGAATTACCCTCTATATTAGAGAAGATAGGATTTAAAGTCACAGGTATTAGACCTATGTGCAAAATGGCAAGACCAGGAGAACTTACATGGCAATGGCCCCGATCATTCTACGAAATCTATTGGCCAAAAATCCAAGAGATGGGTTATATCAGTGAAGAAG
>CAZPUF010000206.1:0-4996 GCA_964589705.1 uncultured Saprospiraceae bacterium
CTCTAAAATGTATTGGGAATATAATTCTATGTATGATAGATTGCAATCAGTTAGTCCGTATGGCATGTGGCATCTTTGTTGGACTATTATAGATACCCAAATCGCCAAATTATATTTTAATAACTACTAGGCACCCCTAAGTTTTTCCTTTTTTATGTTTGTTTTTGCAAAACAATTGCAACATTTCTGTTTGTCAAACAGTTATTTACTACACAACCAAAATTTTGAGAGATAACCAAAGTGCTATCAATCAGGATTGATCGAAGTAGAGTCTAGATCGAATTACATTTTGGCATTGCTATCCTTATTGCCTGACAAAAAAATTGCGTGATGAGAAACTGGACAATTTTAATATGCTCAATGATATTCCTTACAGCTTGGACTGGAGGACCACCCCATATTTCCAATAATACGCCTAAGACTTTCAAAGAACTCCCAGTAATGAGAGTCAATGTATATATGATGGGAAGGGAGGAAGTAGATGAATCTATATCCGTAAAGATATTTGAGAATATAGAATACATGAATGAGGCCTTTCAAGGTCAGATAGCCTTCGTGTTTAATGAGCTATTCATGGATCCTAATCATGCCTACCTTCCAGATATTTATCAGAGTTACAGAATTGATAGAGATGAAATCATAGAACCTATAGTGGAGCCAATAGAAAAGAAAGGCGCCATCAACGTATATCTCTTTGACACTTACGGAGAGAGTGGTAAACCTGATGCTTTAATGGGTTTTACACCATTACTTTCAGCTAATCAGGACGCTTATGTAACTAACAGTCCAAGATTTGATAGAATACTGATGGCTTATGATGGCCTAGAGGGTAATCAAACAATGGTCCACGAGATGGGTCATTTCTTCGGTCTTAAGCATCCATGGGAACTCAGTACCTTTGGAAAGCATAGAATTGGTATCAGAAACAAGGAAGATGAATCCAAGAATCATATGTCTTATGGATTGTCTGTAGAGGAATTCACTCCAGAGCAATTGGAGCAGATGCGAAAGTATGCTCTTAAGTACAGAAGATACCTTATGGATAGGGTGGTTAGGGTATATGCCGGGCTATAATTTGTCGAATACTATTCGGACTCGAAAGCAAATTTGACAATATTGGCACCCATGCGCAGTGCCTGTATGCGTTTTTCTTCAGGATTTTTGTGTACTACCTGATCTTCCCATCCATCACCAAGATCTGTTTCATAGCTATAATAACAGACTAATCGACCTTCATATATAAGGCCATATCCAACGGCAGGCTTGTCATCATGCTTATGAATTTTGGGTAACCCATTATCAAATTCGAAGGCGTTATGATAGATAGGGTGATCAAAAGGGACTTCCTTAAATTCTAAGTCTGGGAATACTTTTTTCATCGCTGGCCTCACAAATGGATCCATTCCATAGTTGTCATCTATATGAAGGAAACCACCTGCAATCAGATATGTCCTCAAATTTTCTGCTTCTGCATCTGAGAATACCACATTACCATGACCTGTCATATGGATAAATGGATAATTGAATATCTCCACACTACCTACCTCTACAGTTGCAAAGTTTGCATTGAGATTAGTTCCTAATTGTTGGTTGCAAAATACAGCCAAGTTAGGCAACGCAGTAGGATTTGCATACCAGTCTCCACCACCATTATATTTCAAAACAGCAAGTTTGAGCGAGGGCTCTGTAGAGAAAGAAGTAAGAGTAACTAAAGCTATGATGAGTACAAAAATTCGAATCATGATGTCTGATTATTTGTAATTATTCCAATGTTGTTTCTTTCCATTGATTACTCCTAGAACCATTCCGGTGAGTTCTTGATTCCAATAAGGAGAATTTTTTGATTTAGATGTATTGGTCTTATCGGATAATGTCCATTTGAGCGAAGGGTCGAAGAGGCAAAGTTCTGCTTCAGCACCAGCTTTCAGCAAAGGATGTGGAATGTTTAGGATTGTACGCGGATTGAGGGCTAAGCAGTTTACCAATTGTTCTGTGCTGATTTCTGATGCGTCTGTCATCAGTCCACTATAGCAGGTCTGCAGTCCTATGGCTCCAGGCTTGGCATAAGAATATTCTTTTTTCTTAGCTTCCTCTTCTAATGGTTTATGATTGCTGGAAATAACTTGAATAATCGATTTATTGATACCAGAGACTAGTGCTTGTCTGTCATCCTCGCTTCGTAGAGGTGGGACTGTTTTCATATTGCTGTCAAAGGTAGAAACAGCCGCAGCTGTTTTGCAAAGGTTGAGATAACTTACGGAACTGGAGATGCCAGATTTAGACATCCCTTTGAGCCTGGATACTGATTCTTTGGTCGAGATATTGTGTACAAGCAATTGGCTATTAGTATACTTATTGAGCTCTATGTCTCTGTCAAGGATGAGAATTTCTGATAAGGAAGGGTTGCCTTTCATCCCCAATTGTGTACTCACATCTCCCTCATGTACCAAATTTCCATTAGCCAATGTATTGTCTTGAGGGTGATGGATGACTAAGCTGTCCACTGACTTGACATAATCCAAAGCCCTCATCATCAATCCACTAGAGTCTAGCGAATTGAGACCATCAGAAAAAGCAACGGCACCATGCTTGTGCATATCTATCATCTCCGTAATCTCTTCGCCCGCACAGCCTTTGCTCAGTGCACCTATTGGGTAATATTTGATTAAGTGACTGTCTGTAGTATGTAATATATACTGGATACCAGACTTGTTTTCTGTTATTGGATTAGTGTTAGGAAAAGTAGCTAATGCAGTATAGCCACCTGATGCAGCTGTCCTTGACAGTGTTTCGAAAGACTCTCTATGCTCAAAGCCTGGTTCACCACTATAGGTTCCTATATCCAGCCATCCTGGTGACAAGTGAAGATTAGAAGACTCTAAAACCTTTGAAGTTTTAGATGTGATTCTGGCTGCAATTTTTTCTATTACACCATTCTTAATAAGGAGGTCTCTTTTGCTCTTATGAAGATTGTGACCTGGATAGATGATTGTAGCATTTTTAATAAGAATGGACATACTGCTTTTTACTTCTTATAATTTCCAAAATCTGAGTAACAAGGTTTCTATCGCTAGAAAGACCAATGCCAAAATTAAGAACCATCTCCATAATGTAACACCTTGATCCTTCTCTTTGATGATTGTTGTCAAGTCAGCATTAAGCGTATTGTCAAGAATATTGACTTTTTCTCCATATTGAGATTTCAATTCTTTGATGCTAAATTGCTCCAATGCAGATTCTACTCGATCAAAATTAAATCCAAGCCCTTTAACAATCTGATCCTGTAATCTAACTTTGTAAAAACCAGCCTTCCTGACCATATCATTAAAGGTAATGACAGTAGAACTTCCTTGATTGGTTTGCCCTGGTATGAATTCTTCCTCTCCAGTAATTTTATATATGATCTCATTACCATCAATGACACTATTGACTTCTGTCAAATTATCCATGCCAATCGTGTAGCTTATTTTTTCAGATTGAGTATTGGAGTAGGCGACTTTGTAGAGCAATGGGACAAAAACCTCGGCATTGATTGCTAGGTCATTATAGTCCTTATTCAGTGGAGCAGCACACTGATAGATGTTACCCTTCTCCAAAGTATACTTGGTGACGAAATCTTGTCCATTTCTATATTCTAGCAATGATTCACCACCTCTTGTACTATAATTAGAAAAGGTGAAGTGTCCATTTGTGGATGGCAATTTGAGGTTCCTACCAGTAGATTCATATACATTACTAAAGACAAATTCGGTTGTATTTATCTTATGTACATTCTGATCTTCCTTATTCCATTGTTGCATGGTGTTAGTCCCTAATCTGGCATAGAGATCATTGTAGCTTTTTAAATCTGCACTGGAGGAAGGGAAAATCAATAAGTTACCTCCATTGGCTACATATCCTTGTAACGCTGCAGCCAATCCTGAGCTTATACTATTGAGGTCGTCCAGAATCACCAGGTCTTTCTCTTTGAATCTGTCATATTGAATATTACTCGTTGCCATATTCATTAAGTCAAATTGACTCAAGCCTTTAAATAGGGCAGTGAGATATCTGTTACTGTTCCCTTCATTGATACTCAATGTGTTGATCTTACTCTTTACATTAAAGCTTATGTAGTATTGATCATCAAACTGGATAGGATAGTCATCTATCTTGATGGTCATGTCTTGCCATCCTGCTTCTGTAACCAAAATATTAATGGTGTCGGTAATGCTGCTATTAGCTGGAATATTGATGGTGCCTTCAGGCCTTGTTTGTCCATTATGTTCGATGCTCAACCTGACATCATCCTTCCGTTCATTACTATAGTTTCTGATACGGACATACAGCTTATTATTTTGATTCACTGAAGGGACTACAGCTTCGAACCAAGCACTGTCAATGGATATATTATTCTCTTTGACAGCTTGGAAAGGCAGAAGGTTAACTTCTGTCGAAGTGTCAGATTGAAACTCAAAATCTGTAATAGACTTTTGAAAATCTGATAGGTAATATATGATATGATTTCCATCTTCAGGTGCTGATTGCATTTGCTTGAAATGCACCTTGGATAACATATTGACTTCCGGACTAACACTGACTTCTTCTATAGCTGGGACTGTATTCTCTTGTGATAACCATCTTTGCTGACTCCCTCTCATTTCGTGGCTAAATATTTGAAAGTTGTCAGATGGGCCATAAGCAGATATGATTTCTTCTGCTTTCTTCTTTGCCTTATCTAGGAGTGGTACATCCTCTGATGAAGCCATCATACTATTAGAGTTGTCCAGAAAGATGCTGACGTAGTTTTTTCCAGTCTTAGCTGAGTCCTCCTTAGCCAAAAATGGCTGAGCGAAGGCAAAGATGAGACAAGCCATAGCTGCTAACCTGGAGAGGAGCACCAATAGATTTCTCAGTTTGTTACGGGTACTTTTCTCTTCCTTTATCTCTTTGAGGAACTTTACATTGGTGAAGTAGACTTTTTTGAATCTTCTGAAGTGGAATAGGTGGATGATAA
>CAZPUF010000207.1:0-4994 GCA_964589705.1 uncultured Saprospiraceae bacterium
ACTGTATGCAACGGATAATTATATCTGATTTAGCTATGAAGGGCCATGTCGTGATCTATAGTGCTAGCCATTCGCTTTCCATCTTTTAACGTACTAATGAATTATATATTCTATTTGATTCTGGCACACTAATATTATTTCTTTTTGCAGTTTTTACTATGACACCGATCTTGGCATCTAATTCCAATTGATTACCACATAATTTGTCGCTTAACATTGAACTTCCTTTAGTCAAAGGATAGCTTTTAAGTTTAGTCAATAATTGGCTAGCCAAGTTTTCATTTAATTTGATTCCTTCTGATTTAGCAACCTCGATTCCTTCTCTTACAAGTTGTTTGAATTCATTTAATTTTTCTTCGTTCTGGAAAACCGAACAAGGCATTCCGCTAATTGACTGAATTGATCCAATTGAAGAACTCTCAATTAATTTTATCCATTGCAATTCATCAAATCTATCTGACTTTGTAAAAACTATTGGTGGTTCTATGAATAACTTAATGAACTCATCGGAAATCAGATTGTCAGGTAGAGTTATTTTCGGGATTCTTATTTGTTTATACCCATTTGGATATATTCTTTGAACAGGACAGTCGATTATAGTTTCTAATAATTTTGATGGATTGGAAAACTGTTTATATCGGTCTGTCAAATTAATTCCATTTTGAAAAATGGCTACTTTAGTCTGTTGACCAATAAGCTTGTTTAGAATTGGTATTGCATCTTGAAAATGATACTCTTTTATACATACTATGAGCCAATCTAAATTCTGCACTTGATGATTAATAACCTCTATTGATATATCATCTCTCTTCCCCTCAAATTCAATAAGAATTCTATTTTTTTTAGAGCGATTGTAATAGAAGTATCTGTTGGCTCGGTTTCTAATCAAATATTTAGTTAGTAGTGAGCCAATTGCACCAATTCCAAGTATTCCAATATTTTTCATTCTATTATTCTGGTGTCCTCCAACGTCTCCTAATATGCACAGTCTTCAGATTTTGCTGAAGACTGACGTATATACATTGTTATGTGCTGGCATTATTTTTCAAAATCATTTCGAATTTGCTGACTGAAAGGTGAAATTTGTTTTTTATTAAAAATCAGATTGGATTTAATAAAACCTTAGACTTAATAAATAATGTAGCTCCCTTTTTCTTTTTCCAAGTTTCTTTCCATCCCCATCCTTTTACTTTATAGTAAAAATATTGTTTGGAGTCTATTCCTGTTTGAATACACCTCTCTCTATAGATTGTATACTTATCTTATTGTGTGTCTTTAGTATTCGTTGTCCTTGACTACCCATAGCATCAATTAATGTTAGCATTAGTTACCTTTGAGCTTACTAACTAATCTAATCATTCTCTATTTGTTTTGGAAGAAAAATATTTAATTAGCAAGAGCTAAAGTTTCTCTTTTCATAAGACATAAAGTTATGGGCTAGCACTCTATCTCCCAATCACTATTCTTTCGACAATCTTTTGACCAGAGTTAAGATCTTGTATTTGTAGAATGTAGGATCCTATTGGCATGGCTTCTACATTAAGTTGACTTGAATTATTGGATGATATCATCAGTTTGCCTTCTGGATTGTAGATTGAAACCTGATAGTTTAATTGTCCTGTTACGTCTATATTAATTAGGTCAATTGCAGGATTTGGATAGATATTTAAAATAGAATTAGAAAGTTCATGAGTAGAAGATAGCAAATCCATACCATCACAATTTTCATCAATACCATTATTTGGAATTTCTGTTGCTCCTGGATTAATCTCATCGTTAGTGTCGTCACAGTCCCCGCCCATCAAAGAAGTGCCTGGGGCAGCCTCGCAATCAACGAAACTATCATCACTGTCTCCGTAGCCATCCCCATCGTTATCGATAAAGTTAGTGACGAATTCTAGACCTTCGTCTATCTCCCCATCACAATTATTATCTAGATTATCACAGATTTCTGGTGCGCCAGGGAAAACGGTTGCATTTGTATCATCGCAATCATCGCTTCCAAAAAATCCGTCTCCATCATTATCCACAGGTGATGCATTCAAGCTAAATGTAAAAACCACAGGGTTGCCCAAATTACCACAACCGTCTATCCCCTGCACGCGAACAATCTTTTCTTCCTCACAATTCTGGAAAGGTAATCCGTCGTAATCATGCTCTATAGTTTCCACGCCACTACAATTATCCATAAACTGATCCACCAAGGCATCCGCACTAAGGAAGTCATTCATGTCAGAAATATTGCCTTCGCCGTCGCACTCAAACTCTATCTCTGTCATAGCGCCATCAAACTCGGGTCCTTGTATATCTGAGATCGCTATTTCTGTAGCGCAAAAGGAAAAATTATCACAATTGAATGGTGGGGTAAACCTCACCAGGTAAGTCGTGCAAACCAACTCTCCTTCCAGTAGTGTCAGATCAAAATCATTTACAGCCGGATAACTCATGCCATTAGCATCTGTGGCCTCGAATGACGCTAACCATTCTCTGACATCATTCCTGTAATCAGCATTGCAATCAAAAAATATCTGAGCAAAACAATCATCGTTATTGATGGTGAGATTGAGACCATCATCTATCTGCCCATTGCAATCATTATCCAGTCCATCACATAATTCTGCAGCACCTGGAAACACCAGTGCATCCATATCATCACAATCTTCATCTGAATTAAAGCCATCACCATCTCGATCTACTATTGAGATAAAGCCATCACAGTTTTCGTCTATTGCATTATTAGGGATTTCAGTTGCAGCGGGATTTATAGTCGGATCTGTGTCATCGCAGTCGTCAGAATTCATGACTATACCTGATTGTATTTCACAACTGAGGACAGGCCTTCTGATATCACCATAGGTATCACCATCCATATCCTCATAGAAAGTCAGTACTGTAAGGCCTTCATCTATAACTCCATTACAATCATTATCCAGTCCATCACATAATTCTGGCGCACCAGGGAATACTGTGTCAAACATATCATCACAATCTTCATCTGAATTAAAGCCATCACCATCTCGATCTACTATTGAGATAAAGCCATCACAGTCTTCATCTATATCATTATTTGCTATTTCCATAGCGATAGGGTTTATAGTTGGATCTGTGTCATCGCAGTCATCTGCATTCGCTACTGTTCCGAAAGGCTGAAAGCAACTGGAGATTGGCTTATTGATATCACCGTAAGTATCACCATCAGCATCCTCATAGAAAGTCAGTAGTGTAAGACCTTCATCCACATTTCCATCACAGTTGTCGTCTACGTTGTTACAAGTTTCCTGGGCACCTGGAAAAATTGTATCGTCATTGTCATTACAATCTTCATCTGAATTATAGCCATCACCATCTTGATCCATTATTAAGATAAGGCCGTCACAATTTTCATCTATAGCATTATTGGCAATTTCCATTGCCATAGGGTTTATGGTCGGATCTGTGTCGTCGCAGTCATCAGAATTCGATGCTGTACCTGACGGCTGAGCGCAACTGAAGATTGGCTTATTGCTATCCCCGTATGTATCACCATCAGCATCCTCATAGAAAGTCAATATCGCAAGACCTTCATCCACATTGCCATTACAGTTGTCGTCTATGTTGTTGCAAGCTTCTAGGGCACCTGGAAAAATGGTATCATCGTTGTCATTACAATCTATATCCGAAAAGAAGCCATCACCGTCAGCATCCATTGCATCAAAGCCATTACAATCTTCGTCTATATTGTTTCCTGGGATTTCTATCGCGCCAGGAAAAATGGTAGCATCGTTATCATTGCAATCAACATTGGAAAAGAAACCATCACCGTCAGCATCTACGAGAGGTGAACAGATTTCTAAGTTGAGTGGACATTCATATCTAAGTACACCATTCTCTAAGGTGGTTATGTATAGGTAATTATCAAAACTGACTATAAGTTCAGTAATGGTCTGGAAGTTAGTACTAGGTGTGATTTCAAGCCACGTATCGCCTTGGTCCTGACTAATAAATATTCGCTTAGTATTATGTATGATTATATTACCATTGCGGTCAGTAATCAACTCAGTAGTTGGGTCATTTGGTGTCGGTATAGTTTGTAGTGTAAACGGAAGGGTCGCCTCTGTAAAATTTAATCCTTCATCGTGACTGGTATAAAGCAGCATTTCATTTCGACTGTCATCTTTATATTCCAAAATATAGACTGTAGAACCCTCCCAGGTCGTTGCGACATCTACATGAGTAGTAAAGAAATAGGATTTGTCTAAAACTGTTATTTCTTCAGTTTCGAAATCATACAGTATGTGCTGATCTAAGTTATCTCCACCTCCATGGCTCAGACCATTGCCAGTGACTATGGCTTTATTGTTAGAAAATATATCAAAACTTAGAGGCCATCGCAGACCAAAATCAATTTGCCATAAATCGAAGGTGAGGCCATTATCAGTGGAGTAATAAACTTCTCCAAATGAAGTAATGTAGACACTTCCTTCCTTGCATCTTATGTCATGGGGACCTTCTCCAATTTCGCCTTCATAAAAATTATCTGACCAGCTAAGACCACCATCAAGTGAATATCTATAGCTTTCATAACCAGCAACTACGAGATTGTCATTCGGTAACGCCTTTATCGGCGCAAACTCTGGTATGTTAAATTCTCCCCAACTATTAGTGCCGGGGTTATAACTTCTATAACCACAAGCATTATAGTCTATGATCCTTTCCGCAGTAGCTACAGTGAAAAAATCAGAAAATATTTCAGAGTCATCACAATCCTCTGGGTACTGATTCCAAGACCCTACTTGACCGAAAGCGAGTTGAGACATTAGGATAAAGAATACTAGGCAGAACTTCATAGAAGTGGTCGTTAACTAATAATTTACTGAAACTACTAATTATTGAAGACTTTAGCTAGATCAATTCAATTGCATCTTGCGATTATTTATGATTCAATTATAAATCATCTCCTATTTAACACATTTCCTAATCTTAGCGGATTGGGAATGAAGTAATAACTAGTGTCC
>CAZPUF010000208.1:0-4956 GCA_964589705.1 uncultured Saprospiraceae bacterium
TTTCCGTAAGAGGAAGCGTAATAGAAACAGGAACTCCAAATCCTGTAATGCTTACGGTCACTGACAATAATGGAAACAGTTCTAGTTGTTCGGCAAATGCTATCGTGAGTGATTTTGTAGCACCAAATGCAATATGTGCGGATATCACAGTACAATTAGAAAATACTGGTACAGTAACACTTGACCCTAACACGATAGGAGCTATGTCAACTGACGCATGTGGAATAGCTACTTTAGAGTTAGACAACACTGTTCTTGATCTAGATGACCTTGGAACTAATAGTGTTATTCTGACTGCCTCTGATGTGAATGGAAATAGTTCCACCTGTGAGGCTTCAGTTACTGTTACTACAGAAGTACTTACTTATGTTTGGGAAGATTTAGATGGAGATGGTATTCAGGACAATAACGAACCTGGGATTCCAAACATAACGGTAGAATTAACAACACCAGCAGGAGTAGTACTTTCTTCATCGGTATCTTTAAGTTCTGGAATTGCAGTGCTTTCTAATACTGGTCTTGCTAATGGTCAAACATACAGAATACACTACCAGTTACCGCAGGGTTATGCATTCACTTTGTTAAATGAAGGTATAGATGATACAATCGACAGTGACGTGAATGCGAATTTAGGCAGCACTACTAATATTGTCTATGATGCAAGTGCTATCAATACAAGTGCAGATTGTGGTTTATTAAAGCCTGGTGTCCTTGAATCTCAAGTTTGGGATGATCTAGATGGTGATGGCAGAATTGATAGTGGAGAACCGGCAGTAGATGGCATGACAGTTAATCTCTTGGATTCTGGTGGAAACATAATTCAGACTACACAATCTAATAGTAGTGGTATTGTTAGTTTTGATAATGTAACTCCAAGGTCCAATCATAGACTACAAGCTGTATTGCCAAGTTCTAGTTATGCATTTACATTAATCAATGCCATAACTAATGAAAATTTTGATAGCGACGTAAACAGAGTGACAGGTCTCTCATCTAATATTATGTTGACCGAGAGTTCAGAATTTATATCTAATCAAGATATCGGTATTTGGAGTCCAGGTGATGTAGAGAGTTTTGTATGGGATGATTTAGATGGTGATGGTAGACAAGATTCTGGCGAACCAGGAATAGATGGTGCAGTTGTTAATTTATTAGACTCTAATAATAATATCATCTCATCAACAAATACAGCGAATGGTGGTATTGCAATCTTCAATGATGTACCGGCGGATCAAAACTACAAACTTGGATATGTTGCACCTCCAGGTGGCTTATTTACAAGTAGAAACGTTGGTAACGATAACGTAGATAGTGATCCAGCTGCTAATAATGGGCTGACAAGCATTTTCAATACAAGAGCGGGGGATGCTCAGGTAACAAATGTTGACGCTGGATTTATCTTTAATAACTCTAGTATAGAAACATTCGTTTGGGATGATCTGAATGGTAATCATAGACAAGATGCTGGCGAACCAGGGATACCAAATATTACTGTCAATCTACTAGCTCAGAATAATACAGTGCTACAGACCTTAACGACAGATGCTAATGGAAATGTCACATTTACTGGTTTATCATCTAACACTAGGTATAGACTTCAGTATGAAAAACCAGCAGATTATGCTTTCGCAAGATCGAACCAAGGCAACGATTCTCTTGATAGTGATGCACAAGTAAGCACTGGTAGAACAGGTCTTATATTGATAGGTTCTGGGACTGTAGCAATTACAGATGTAGATGCTGGAATGTGGTCTCCGGGAGAACTTGAAGCTTATGTCTGGCAAGATGATAACTTTGATGGAATTCAAGATTCTGGTGAGCCAGCAATACAAGGAATTGTAGTCGAACTATTAGAATCTAATTTTACTGTGATAGCGAGTACGACTACTGATGCTGACGGAATAGCATATTTTGGTTCAGTACCAGCAGATAGAAATGTGAGAGTTAGTTTCGAAAATCCTACAAGTTTTGATCTTACACTCAGGAATCAAGGTAGCGATGATGAGCTAGATTCTGATCCAGTAAGATCAAATGGTAGAACTACTGCATTCAGAGCTATAAGAGGCGCCCAATTCTATACAGAATGGGATGCAGGCATGACACCTGTGTCGACTACATCTACACAACCTATCTCTCTAGTAGTTTCGACTATCCAAGAAGATACGAAGGAGAATAATATTAGTGCAGAGTTAGACATTCAAGAACTCGAAAAGAAACAACAAGTAATTGACTTTAATGTCTACCCTAACCCTGTTGTTGAGGAATTGAATATTGAATTAAAATCAATCGAGGAGAACTCTAAACTGATTTTATTAGATCCTTTAGGCCAATTAGTATGGGAGACGGAATTAGAAAAAGATATAGAGAAATATTATCTGGATGTCAATCAGTTAAATCTGACAGAAGGATTGTATAGAATAATTCTCATATCTGAAAATTACTTTGGAACTAAGAATATTATTATTGTTAGATAGATTTAAAAATTGAGAATGAGAGGAGGTTGCCAATATGGGAGCCTCCTTTTTTTATTTCTAATAACAAAATGAAAACACCTTATTCAGTGTATTAAACAAAGCCATTTAGCGTATAAAACTAAATTACCACATTTTTTTAGTCACTGACGACTAAATAATATAATTATATTTGGTCTTTAATATTAAATGAAAACTAGAGACCGGATTTTAGCAACTGTTGTAGATGCCTTTAATGACAAGGGGTATCATACCCACTCACTAGCTGACTTAGCTCAGATATGTAGCATGAGTCGAGGTAATCTGGCCTACCATTATAAAAGCAAAGACGATATACTATACGACATATCCATAAGAATGATAAAGGACATTCAGCGGTATCAAAAGCGAAGAGTCGACTTTCCAGCTTTCTTCAATTTGAGTTTGGATATAAGGACCTGCCGTTCACTACAGGAGAGATACCCATTTATATTCCGAGATATGTCTGTTCTAGAGCATGACTCTATAAAATCTATTCTAGCTAACTGGTCAAAGGAAGTTATAAAACGTAACCTGCAGACTTTCGCTTATGGCATAGAGATAGGCAATGTAAAAGACGAGCCACATGATGGATTATATTATATGCTTTCTGTCAATGCTTGGCTAATTACCTACTACTGGGTGGCACAACAAGCAGTAAGAGCTGTTGGTAGAGAAAATCCAGAGAAGATGGTCTGGAGCACTATCTATCCACACTTTACCGAGAAGGGCATGCGTGCATTCAACGATTATTTTGGAGACAAATTTCTGACTCAACCTGGAGTCAGTATTAAAAACTATATAGAACTACAACACCTCATTTGAGATAGAAATTTAAAAAAAAATACAGAATGTTAGATTCATTTTTTACAGAAGAGCACAAATTATTTAGAGAAGGATTCAGGTCCTTTTTGGCGCAAGAGGTTGTGCCACATCTAGATGAATGGGAGAGGACTGGGACTATACCAAGAGACATATGGCCTAAGTTTGGAGAAATGGGATACTTCGGCATCTTATACCCTGAGAAATATGGTGGACTAGACTTAGATATATTCTATCTTGTTATCTGGCTGGAAGAAATGCAACGCATTAACTCAGGAGGCTTTGCTGCTGCTATGTGGGCACACAACTACCTGGCTATGACTCACCTGCTTAAGGAAGGATCTGAAGAGATAAAGCAGAAATATCTTACCGCTAGTATTGCAGGAGAAATGATTGGTTGCTTATGCATCTCAGAGCCTTTTGGTGGTTCTGACGTAGGTGCTATGCGTACCACGGCTAACAAGGAAGGAGACCATTATATCATCAATGGATCAAAAACATTTATCACAAATGGCGTATACTCAGATTACCTCGTTGTCATTGCAAAAGTAAATTATGAGGACAACCCCAAATCGATGGGAGTCTTTCTTATAGATAGAGATACCCCAGGTGTCTCCTCATCCAAATTAGATAAGCTGGGATGGAGAGCCTCTGACACAGGTGAGATAGCTTTTGACAATGTGAAAATTCCAGCATCCAACTTGATGGGAGAAGAAGGGCAAGGCTTCTATTATGTGATGCAGCACTTTGCCTTGGAGCGATTAATTATGGGTATCAATGCGCATGCTCGTGCTGAATACGCCATAGAGTATACCCTCCAGTATATGTCTGAAAGAACAGCTTTCGGACAGACCATAGATAGATTTCAGGCCTTAAGACATCGTATAAGTGAAATGGCTACAGAAGTTAATGTCGTCAAAGCATATAATTATATGGTGGCACAGAATCTAGATAAGGGTGTTTATGTAGTTAAGGAAGCCAGTATGTCCAAACTCCAATCTACTAAAGTGGCGGATGAAGTCATCTATAGCTGCTTGCAATTTCTCGGTGGATATGGTTACATGGAAGAATATCCACTAGCCAGAATGCTTAGAGATAGTAGATTAGGTCCTATAGGAGGAGGTACTTCTGAAATCCTTAAAGAAATCATCGCTAAAATGGTTATCGACAAAAAGACTTACCAGAAGAGCACCTAATCACAACAATCACCATTACAGAAGTGTAATATTGTAGCATAATTAATACACGTGACTAAAAAGATAAATATAGAACATAGCAAAAATGAGGATGAGATGAAACTCTCCATTTCTGCTATGAATAGGAAACTGGAGAAAATATACCTTGGAGGTGGTGAGAAGAAGCTGGAGAAACAAAGAACCAAGGGTAAAATGACAGCCAGAGAACGCGTAGATCATCTTATAGATAAGGATTCTGAATTCTTAGAATTAAGTGCTTTTGCTGCCTATGAGATGTACCAAGATGTAGGTGGATGTCCAGCCGCTGGAGTGGTAACTGGATTAGGGACCATTGCAGGAAGACTCTGTGTAGTTGTAGCCAATGATGCTTCTGTTAAGGCTGGAGCATGGTTTCCTATGACCTGTAAGAAAAACTTACGAGCACAAGAGATATCTATAGAAAATAAATT
>CAZPUF010000209.1:0-4921 GCA_964589705.1 uncultured Saprospiraceae bacterium
ATTTAACATCAATAGATTCCGCACTACTGAATAATTCTAATCCTATTCTAAGTTCTTCACTAACCGGATTAGGATACACATTTAATCTAAATGATCTTTCGTCACCAGCTGTTTCATTATCTATACTGACAACATCAGAGAATGAAAATCTACCATCTAAATCAAATTGCTTAACCCTGTAGTAATTCAAACCTGATTCGAAATCAAAATCTTCCAAAGCGTATTCCAAGATTCCAGGGAAGGTCCCTAAATCTGAGTCAACAGAACCTATGGATTCGAAATCAATAGGTACTTGATTAGCAGACTGTAACTCATAATGACTTACATTCCTCTCTTGTCCAACTGACCACTTTATTTCATTATAACCTTCTTTTTTCTCTCCCGTAATTCCAAGCCATGTGACTGGCAAAGCACTGGATAAGACACCTGCATCCACATTGACATGCTCTCCAGGAAGCACTAACATTAGCGGTGTCGTATTAGGACCATTACTATCATCTACGTCACTATCTCTGGATTCATCCAGACCAACATTTGCAGTGGTAGTAGTAAAGCCTTCTGGCAAAGTAAATCTTACAAAATATTCGTCCTGAGGCAGCAAGTCCAAAACATAATTTCCATTCGCATCAGTATTTGCTAAAGCCAGCATATTTCCTTCTGCATTAATAGCTTGAACCATTACTCCTGGCATGCCAGGTTCATCTGCATCTCTAAGTCCATTTGTATTAGAATCCAACCATACGAAATCTCCAATACTCCCAGCTGGTACATACCCAGCTCCAAAGTCACATCTTGTATCACCAGATTGAACAGTAAACTGATCTGTCGTGCTAGGACCAAATCTATTAGTCAAGTCACTATCTCTGGTTTCGTCTCCACCTCTATTAGGAATAGTAGTCACAATCCTATCTAGAGAAGTTACGAATTGGAGATAATAGGTTCCCGGTGGTGCACAGAATTTGAAGTATCCATCTTCTGACCCTGTCCCAGGTCTATGACCAGAAAATGTGATGTCTGTTTTCACCCAAAGTCCTCCCACCATTCTAAAGAGTTCAACCTGTACGCCATTAATCCCATTTTCATTATTATCCCTTATTCCATCTTCATTTATATCGAACCAGATATTCTCACCGATTGGAATACAACGGAATACACCTAGGTCTCTGCTCAAATCTATCTCTCCGTCAACCAAAGTGAAGATAGGCGTCGTAAAAGGACCATTAGAATCATCTACATCACTATCTGTACTTGTGTTTCCTGACGCATTAGGTAACGTCGCTATAAAATCATCTAATCTTGTAAATCTGATATAAAAATCTCCACCAGGTACATCTTCAAACAAGTAGTTACCATTGGAGTCTGTAATCTCAATTCCAATTAAAATGTCATTATCGTTGAACAATTCGACTCTAACTCCGGGGATGCCAGGTTCTCCTAGATCTTGTATTCCATCTCCATCTGTGTCTTCAAATACAAAATCTCCAACCGCTCCAGTAATACTACAATCAGGTTCACCGATTTCTATTCCATTAATAACTTCTTGACAATTCTGATCATCTCTGACGACAACATCATATAGGCCGGGAGCTAGATTAGTTATTTCATTATCAGTTACAAAACTCACACCATCGATACTGTAAGTATATGGAGGTGTACCGCCCGACGCGGTTATTACTATACGTCCATTATCCAATTCACAATCTGTGTCATCAAATGAATTCTCCAATACAATTAATGGATCAGGTCCATCAATAGTAGCCATACCTGAATAGGAACAGCTCCCCGCATCATTGACAATAATATTATAGATACCATCACTCAGATCTGTAAAAATTGGACTAGCATCAAACGTGATACCGCCATCAATGCTATACATATATGGAGGTGTTCCTCCTGTAGCAGTTATTGTGATAGTCCCATTATCAAGGATACATTCAGTATCCTGAGTAGATGTTGCTGATGCAGTAACATTAGAAGGACCCATAACTGTTATCATATCTGTTACCATACATGAACCTGCATCAGATACTACTATATCGTAGGTACCTTCCATGACATTTGTAAAAACTGGATTGGTACTAAAGGTCGCTCCGCCATCTATGCTATACATGAGTGGTGCTGTACCACCAGTCGCAGTTATTGTTATTGTCCCATTATCTAGGGTGCATTCAGTATCCTGAGTAGATGTTACTGATGCAGTTATATTGGAAGGACCCATAACTGTTATCATATCTGTTACCATACATGAACCTGCATCAGACACTACTATATCGTAGGTACCTCCCATGACATTGGAGAAAACTGGATTGGTACTAAAGGTGGCGCCTCCATCTATGCTATACATGAGTGGTGCTGTACCACCTGTTGCAGTTATAGTTATTGTCCCATTATCTGAGGTACACTCTGTATCAGTAGTTGCAGAAGATGTCAAAGTAAGCATTGGAGGACCTGATAAGGTCGTGGAAGACATAACCGTACATCCGAATGCATCAGACACGACTACATCATAAGTACCTTGATCTAAATTAGAAAATGCATTATTTGCAAAAAATGTGGTACCACCATCTATACTATAACTTAATGGAGCTGTTCCTCCAATCCCGTCTATAGTAATAGACCCATTGAAAGTTGTACAACCTGTATTATTTAGTTCATTAAGTCCTGTGATGGATAATGGAGGAGATACACTGATGGTTATAGATTCAGAGTAGGTACACATATTGGCATCAGTTATGTCAACCATATATGTCGTAGTCGCTGCTGGACTTACTGTAATACAATCCGTTATAGATCCATCATCCCACATATAAGTGAGTGGTAACATAGCGCCGATGGGAGTTGTCACACAAAGTGTAGTCATTTCACCATCGCAGAGATTTACATCAGTAGCGTCTATGGTAAAATCAAGTGACGGGCATGCACAAGGACAACATCCTGTAACGACATCGACATCACCAAAAAATCCTTTTTGTTGAGAATCTGGTGCTCTGGCTAAATCAACTAGTACAGATGTCTCTGGTCTTCCTCCTTCTATAGGTATATATTGTAATCCATATACGCAGCCTCCTACTGTACAATCGACCCCTCTTAATGCATCACCTGTAGCTATTATAAAAGCTTCTTCGTCACTTACACATCCACCTGCATCCATACCAGCATATGCAAAATCTACTCCTCCTAAGGCATTGGTTCCGTCATTGACAGTTCCTATCTGATATTGATAATCCATATTGCCTGCTGGCGGATTATTGGCAAGAGTCCAAGCGGTTGTCATGCCATCTATTCTTAATACCCTTCCTGTGTGAGGTAGAGTTATAGGTACCGTAGAATTAAATCCTGATTCCGATATTAACAACATATTCCCACTCAGACTAAATTCTATATCAATTACAGGCATGCTGAAATCGTTATTGCTATTTTCTGTCTCGGAGATAAAAGGCATGACGAATTCTTGAATATCAGTGGCCGGCAAAAAATCACAAGATACTGGGTCGATAGCCACTGATCTTATTGTGTTTCGCATGCCATTATCAATGGCGTCATTCGCCCATACAGAATAATAAAGCCTCCCTTCTGCCGGATTAAAAGATAAGGCTACAAGTCTCTCACCTAGTGGCGCAAGACCATCTATACCATCATCTGCTCCTAATGGATCAAACGAAGACAGCAGGTTACCATTTGGATCGAACCTATATATCATACCGTCATCCAGATTTGTAAGAAATATCTGATTACATGCTGAATGATACTCCAATTGTCCAATCCCAGCTGTGCCCGGAAGTGTAGCCAAAACTGTTGGCGTACCAGTTACACCATCTATTCCTATAAAGTCCGGTGAACTTATAGGAGTAATCAGATTATAAAGGCTAGACAAACCTGTATAGATATTAAAGTTATCATCTATAGCTACCCCAAAGACGGAACCTCCTAGGTCAGAAGTAGTCCACGTAAAAGCCTCTGATTGTAAAAACGGTGATACATCTTCATCTACCATACCATTGTTAAAGAAGGTGTTGAGCTCTTGCACTCGGTCTATAGATAAAGTCACCGGATCGCTATTTGTAGGAAGGCAGGTATAGATAGCATCTCCAACTTGAAGAATTTGCCCTGGGTTACATCCTACGAAGTAAGGTCCCAAATCTGATATACAAGACAAATCTGTATCTCTTACCATCACCTGATAAGTGCCGGTCGGAAGTGAGGTAAAAACACTGTTAGTTACCCAAGTTGCTCCTCCATCCACAGAGTATTCAAAATTTCCAGTACTTCCAGTTGCATTTATTGTTAATGACCCACTTGCACTTGGACCACAAAGATTATCTACTTGTTCAAGTATTGTAGCTACTATTGGTGATTGTGGAGCGCCATTTACAGTAAAACAAACTTCCATTTCCACTGCATCTATTATCGGGAAACCTGTCTCGGTTCCAGAAAGGTTTTCGAAAGTTAGCAATACTCCAAATAGAGGATCATTAATGATATCAGGCGTAAGCACTGTACCCCATCCTCCAGCAGGAGAGATACTTGCTGTCTCAAATGAAGTTGTAGAATTTATAAAAGATGTTGTCTGATCTGCTCCGTTTACTGTGGATACTGTGAAGTCGTCAAATCTCAAAAGAGCTGTCGCATCTCTTACATCTCCAGCTGTTGCATCATTTCTTCTAACTACATTGAAGCTCACCATATCTATTGTGGCATTGCAAGGTACTGTTACCCCAAAATCCCAAACACCTAATATGGAAGTAGACCCTCCAGGATCTAGTGGTGTAAAACTGAGAATTTCAACTCCATTCCCGTCTGGGCTACCAACTACATTTGGTACACTTGTCCATATAGCTGTACTTGGCAAGCCAGATAGTCCGGATTGTTGGGCATATGAACTCATACATTGGTTGTATGCTATAAAGGGAAGGCATAGCAA
>CAZPUF010000210.1:0-4901 GCA_964589705.1 uncultured Saprospiraceae bacterium
GAAAAGGAAGTCCTGAATCTTATCGTCAAAGAACATACAACACAAGAGATCGCCAAAAAGCTATTTATCTCACTGAAGACAGTAGAATCTCATAGATCTAACTTATTGGCTAAGCTCAATGCAAGAAACACAGCTGGGTTAGTGAGAATAGCCATGGAAAATAATCTGATAGGAGGAGAAGAATAGTATTACTTACTTCTTGTACTTGTCATGCAATCCTTTTCCCGACTGTATCAAAGGGATAATTTTTTGAATTCTGGACAGCTTAGTTTTTTCCATTTTTGCTTCTAATATATACCCCATATATTCTTTTTGCTTGCCTGGTGTAAGCGCTAAGAATGATTTCTTCACCATCGCATCCTTATCCAATGCCTTCTTCAATTCTGTAGGCATAGTTAGTTTTACAGACTCCGGTTTTACAGTTAATCCTTTCTTTTGATTCTCTGTAGCTTCATTGATATACTGGGTGATGAGCTTCTTATTCAGTTTATCTCCAAGAAAAAATTTCATTTGACGCATGGCTTTTGTCTTGCCTTCTTGTGCATTGACTAACAAATTCTTAGAATCTGATAAAAATACTCCCTGATAAAACCACAATCCATAATGCTTTTTGAATCCAGCTATTCCTACGACATTTTTTCCATCCAGCGTATAGACAGGCATGCCCCACTTCACTGTTTCCTCCAATTCAGATTTCAACAGCAACTGTCTTAAGGTCTTAAGTTCATCAGACCACACAGGGTGCGATCCTACGTATTCTTCAGCTGTTTTCTTTGCCATATAGTTCTAAATGTGGTATTTCTCCTTTAGTAATCCCAAGTGATGGATTTCGTGCCCTACGATCATAAATGCTAAAGATAAGACAGAGGTCCTGCTCTCTCCAGCAGTACCAACTTGGGTAAAATGGTCATGATCAAAATTCTCAAACATTTTCAGACTACTTTGCCTTGTGGAGGTATACTCGTCTAATAAGGATTCAATACTTCTGCTAGCAGCCCTGTATGATGGCACATAGTCGTTTTGGTCAAAACCAGGGAGCGCCGTTTGGTCTCCCCTACTAATACGTAGAGCTCTGTAGGCAAAAATCCGCTCAGTATCTAAAATATGCATCATCACCTCCTTGATAGACCATTTGCCTTCCGCATATCTATAATCCCATTTCTCGGAAGAAATCTGCTTGTAGATATCCAAAGGAGTCTTATCACCCATTTTCAGAAGTATATCATCTCCAGGAACTTTATCAATGTATGTCTTAAAATATGGGTTGTAATTTTCAACATTAGGTCGACCTATCATAAGAATAATTAATTTTGGTAATCAAATATGGTGAATTTATAGCCATACTATCGTGTCAAAGCAATCCTTAGATATCATTTTACCAGTTTATAACCCAGCGCAAGGATGGGCAGAGGATTTGATTAGACAGTTTAGAGAGTTTGAAAATAGAATCTCAGAACGATTTGATGCGCATCTCATCATAGTAGATGATGGAAGTAGTAAAGATCTGAATACAGATAAAGCTATACTGGAAGCTGCCATTTCCAATCTCGATTATCTAGGGTATAAGAAAAATAAAGGGAAGGGATTTGCACTTAGAAAAGGGGTCGCTCATGGTCAATCTGACTATACAATATATACAGACCATGATGTCCCTTATACCTATGGGAGTATGGAAGAAGTGCTTAAGTCTCTCACGAGGGATAATATCAAAGTAGTTATTGGACACCGTGATGCGAAATATTATAGTGATTTACCTTGGTTTAGAGTGAAAGTCTCCCACTATCTGAAGACTATAAACCGCTTTATCCTTGGCCTTAATACGGACGACACACAGTGTGGATTAAAAGGCTTCCATGGCAATGCAAAGAAGATATTTCTAGAGACCAAGACGAACAGATTCATGATAGACATAGAGTTTCTCAGAAGACTCAAGCGGGCCAAAATTCCCGTTACCGTTCTGGACGTAAAGAGTCGAGAAAATGTCCAGATGTCCACACTAAAGTTCAGGACTCTTTTTTCAGAGCTTTGGGCCTATACTAAGATTCTCTTCACAACCTGAATGGTAATGGAAAGAAAGAAATATTTGGCTAAAAAGTAAGTTTGCCCAGTAGCTTACAAAACCTTTCTAAAGTCAAGCGTACTAAGCATTTATTAGCTTAATTTTCTACTCTAGAAGCTAATTCTACACCCCTATAGCCCGCACCCTCTTATAAGTCGATAATTATCAAAAGCCTTGGTTTAGTTATTGATGAACTATAATGTTCATAGTAACAATTCGTCTAGCGATAGCTGGAAAATTTTAATGCACCCTTAGCATTTTATAAATTTTTATACCCCATTCAGCAGATGGTACAGTACTACAGAATGGCCTTAACCGCCATATTAACATTCTTTTGTCTATCACTTTATAGCCAAGATCAATCAGCCACTCTAGAAAACTACAGTGTAGTTCAGGTTTATATTAATGGCCCTGAGCAATTGAATCTGATGGCTACGAATGATATTGATTTTGATCACTTGCATGGTGACTTGGAGTCAGGTGTAGAGATATATCTCACCCATAAAGACGTAGCCAAACTCGATAAGCTTGGCATAGACTATGAAGTCAAAATCAAGGATTTCAGAAAGTTCTACCAAGAAAGGAGGATCAAAGATTTGCAATCTCTCCCACAGAATCGACCCCTCAAAACCGCCACTAATTTTGGATATGGTAGTATGGGTGGATTCTATACTTACAGTGAGATAGTCGACAAGTTAGATGAGATGCACACGTTGTTTCCATCTATAACAACGTCTAAGTATAGTATAGGGACTACTGAAGAAGGCAGAACAATTTGGGCACTCAAGATATCTGACAATCCAGATGTGGATGAGCCAGAAGCGGTCGCTTATTATGATGCATTACATCATGCTAGAGAACCGCTTTCAATGGCTGCCACTGTCAATTATATGTTCTGGTTACTAGAAAATTACGGTACAGACCCTGCAGTAACTTACATTATAGATAACAGAGAGCTTTACTTCGTCCCTGTCGTCAATCCAGATGGTTATGAATATAATAGACAAACAGATCCTAATGGAGGAGGATTATGGAGAAAGAACAGATCAGGAGGACATGGTGTAGACTTAAACAGGAACTACTCTTTCCAGTGGGGAATCAACAATTCTTGTTCTAGTGGTACTACAAGTAGTAGCACATATAGAGGAACTTCACCATTCTCAGAAGAAGAATCATCAGCAGTAAGAGATTTTACGGCGTCGATAGGACCAACCGTTGCCTTTTCTACGCATGCTACAGCAGGAAGTTATCTGATGCCTTATGGTTACAGTAGTACACCTCCTGATTTTACTACCTATGCAGAATGGGCTTCTGATTTCTTATCAGAGAATAATTATCCCTACGGAACCACATCTCAAATGCTAGGATATACATCTTGTGGAACGACTAGAGATTACCTTCATAATAGCGGTATATATGCATGGACACCTGAAATAGATGGAAGTGGCTTCTGGCCTGCACAATCTGAAATATTTGGTCTTGTAGATGAAAATATCTACCCATTATTTTATCAAGCTTGGATATCAGGTGGATATGCTGATATACAAAGTCATAAGGTTATAGGCAACGCTAACATTGGCGGTAGCTTCGATTTGGAAGTAGAATTAAAAAATAAAGGCGCAGGAAGCGCCGTAAATAATGTGTCAGTAGAACTCATTCCTTCTGACCCGTTGGTGACTGTATCTGCACCTATATCGTATGGATCTATTGCTGCAAGAACGAAGAAAGATAATATAGGTAATCCATTTACGATATCTATAGATCCGAATTACAATCAAGGCCAGGTTAACATAGACATCGTTGCCTCACAAGATGGCACTGAATCTAAAAGAGAAACCATCACTATAGTACTTGGAGATAAAACTGTTTTATTCTTTGATGACGCAGAAGGCGGCACTGGCAACTGGACAGAAGAAGGAAACGGCATAGACTGGGGAACTAACTTTGATGATAGTTATTCTGGTAGTCGTTCATTTGGGGATTCCAATGGAAGTAATTTTGTGAACAATACTAACAACAACTTCGTCCTCAATCAAACTTTCGACTTGACGACGACGACTTCACCTTATCTTGAGTTCTATGCTAAATGGTCTTTCGAACCAGGTGATTTAGCTGGTGTACAAGTCTCAACTAACGGAGGGGCTAACTGGACTTCACTAAAACTATACGAGGCCGCAGAGGCTTGGATTCCAGAGCAAATAAGTCTTGAAGCATATAAAAACAACAACAATGTCCAGTTCAGATTTGCTATGGCGTCTGATGGTTCTTTGAATACTGATGGATTTTATTTCGATGACTTCACGGTTGCGGATTATGTATGTAATACCTGTCCTCTGTGTCAGACTTCGATTACATCATTCCCTTATGATCAAGGATTCAATAATGCTTATAATGGATGGGAAGAAGAATTAAATGATGATATAGATTGGAGATTTGATGCTAATACTACGCCATCAACTGGCACTGGCCCCTCAGGTCCAGCGGAAGGAAGCCATTACATTTATGTAGAGGCAAGTGATCCAAACTTTCCAAGCATGGCTGCTCATCTGTCTTCACCTTGTTTTGATCTTGTCAATGCAACCAGTGCAGAATTTTCTTTTCAGTATCATATGCTGGGAACGGATATGGGTTCACTTAATGTGGATGTCAGCACTGACAATGGAGATACATGGACAAACGGAATTTGGTCTATAAGCGGCGAGCAAGGAAACGCATGGCTCAATGCGACAGTCGATTTAAGTAATTACTTAGGAGAACTTGTAAAAGTCAGATTTAGAGGTATTACAGGAAGTGGTTGGAGAAGTGATATTGCAATTGATGATTTCAGTATGAATGTCACACA
>CAZPUF010000211.1:0-2938 GCA_964589705.1 uncultured Saprospiraceae bacterium
TTGAATTAACTATATAAAATTGGTGTATTCAGCCTCTTGTGGCAATTTTAGTATTGGTTTAACGACCAGGAACCTATTTTATTGAGAATTGTATAATGAGAAACCTGAGTAGCTTTACTTTATTGCTTACTGAAAGTGTGGTATACTGTATCACCTCAATAGTCATATCTATAGACTATATCCTCTCAAATTCTAATCTGGCATCAATCCTCAAGTCAACATCAGAAATAACTGAACATGCACCATTTGTGTATGCTTCATTATCATATAACAGAATTATATATAACCTAAACTCTGATTCAAGTATGACTTACTTGAATCGCTATCATTTAAAAATTCACCCTGATGAAATTTACTCATTTAGTAACCAAATTCCTCTTACTTAGCTGTCTCTGTTTTAGTACAGCAGCTATAGGCCAGACCAATATGCAATTTGTATGTGGGTCTAATACGATTATAGACGTAGATGCCTTTGGATTGTTAGACGATGCAGATAATTGTGTCAATATCCAAAGTGGCAATGGCATGGTAGGAGCATTAATAGAAGTATGGATTGAGGATACAGATTGCGGATCTAACCTTCCTTCATTTATATCCATTACTGCAGGTGGTCAAACACGTAATGCTACTGGAGTCCCTGTGACCCAGACAAGTAACAGTAGTTCTCAAGAATATATATATCGTGTATATATCGCTGGGAATTATGGCCAAGTATGTGTTTCTAATCTAATTGGCTGTAGAGATGCTACCAGTATTGCGATATATACAGAAAGGCAAGCACAAGGATCATCTGCATTCCAAGCTACTTACGATTTAGAGTTTCATGAAAATGGATGTGTACAACGTACAATTCAAATTGGGGATAGCAGTATAGACAGAGATTTTGAATTATCTGTTCCTGTCCATGAAAAATCTGATGATGGTAGGGAAGTAGTGATTGAAGTAGATGTCAGAGATGGTAATTCTACTTTGAATACTATTTCTAGAACTTTCACAGCGCAAAATGCCGGTGAGGAAGCATCACTTTATAATCTCAATATTAATGGTGTACCTGCTAGAGCAGACAACTTTAGGTTGAGAGTCTGTTCTCCATCTAATAATGGTGATTCTTTTGGTGTGGGTTCAGTATTTGTTGGAACTGATTTGTGTGATAGTAATTGTGAGATAGCATGTCCTGGAAATGTAACTATAGAATGTGATGAATCTATAGATCCTTCTAATACAGGAGATCCTAGATTAACAGGTGCTTCATGTAGCAGTGCATTGGTAACTTTTACTGATGATTTTGCAGATGCTAATTGTCCAAGTATAGGTGTTATCACAAGAACTTGGAGAGTGTCATCTCAGTCTACACAGAATCAGGCTTGTGTTCCTATGAGATTAGCTTATTATGATTTTACAGATAGAGGAAGAAACTTGTGTTCTGTGAATGGAGGAGATCCGTTACAAAGAGGCGCGCCAGTAACTGAAAGAGACAGAGAGTCATGTACGCAATCGGTAACTAGAGTTACTAAAGAAAGAAGAAGTTCTTGTGTAAGAGGTCCTTTTGGTAATTCCAATGAAGCAGTATGTGTAGGTGGACAGGATACAAATAGATTTGTAGCTAATAATAATGATGCCACGATTTTTGAAGTAAGCTTTCCTGCAGGTGATGAAGGAAGCCTTACTGAATTCTGTTTTTATGAAAGAGCTTCAAATACAAACGAAAATTTCGGTATAAACTTCCCTCCTAGAAATTTTGGTGTTAGGGTAACCAAAAATGGGAATCAAATATTCCTTCAAGATAACTTTACTACTAGAAGTACATGGAATCAAAGATGTATAGATTTTGGTAGTGATCCAGATTTTGAGTTTAATGGTAGTAGTACAACAACTTTCAGAATTGAGTTATTAGGATATAATCCATCTCAGGATAGATCTGACGATAATGAAAATATATGGGAACTTGATGAGTTCTCTGTGTATGGTTGTTGCGGAGATTCAAACCAAGATGTAACCTTTACTGAAACTTGTAACCAAAGAATTACAATACGAGACACAGAAAGACCAACTCTTTCTAATGTTCCATCTAATATCACTATTGACTGTATGGATGATATACCTGCAGTGCCAACAAATGTGGTAGCTAATGATAATTGTGCCTTTGAAACTTTCTTCACTGAAGAAATAATTTCTGGTTCAGCTCCTTGTGATTATGTGATAAGAAGAACATGGAGAGTAGAAGATGCTTGTCAAAACTTTAGACAAGGAACTCAAACTATAACAATAAGAAACGATATTGCCGCGAGCATAGAAGCTCCTAACACTGTCTGTGAAGGAAACTCTCCTACATTGAGAGCTACAGGAACAGGTGGTTGTGGTGGTTATACATATAGTTGGAGCACGGGTGCAACAAGCAGAACAATAACAGCTAATAATATTGCCACAGGTAATAGGAATTTTACTGTAACAATTACAGACTCAAGTGGATGTGACGATGTTGAGACTGTAACTATACAGGTTGTATCAGATCCAGAAATCTCTATCGATGCAGATGAGGTAGAAGTATGCTTAGGAGGAACGGTAGAATTATCAGCCTCTGTTTCTGGTGGTACTGGAAATTGTAGCATTCAGTGGCAGAGAAGACCACAAGGAGGAACCTGGGCGAATACAGCTAATGGTCTGACAACTATAACAGCGGGTACAGGATTCTTATCATCACCAGGTGTATTCCAATACAGAGCCTTGTATGATTGTAATGGTGATGGATGTGGTGAAGATATATCTAATGTTATAAACATAGAAGTATTTGAAGATCCAGAAATATCAATCGAAGCGGACGAAACAGAAATTTGTTTAGGTGAGACTGTAGACCTTATGGCGACAGTAGATGGAGGATTAGGGAATTGTAGCATTCAGTGGCAGAGAAGACCACAAGGAGGAACCTGGGCGAATACAG
>CAZPUF010000211.1:3038-4810 GCA_964589705.1 uncultured Saprospiraceae bacterium
AATAATGGACAAGCAGGACTAGGCTTTTTGGTAGCTCCTGGTAGTTACCAATACCGAGCAATATATAATTGTGATGGTGCTAATTGCGATGAAGATATCTCTAATGTAGTCACAATAGAAGTATTCGAAGATCCAGAAATATCAATAGAAGCAGATGATTTAGAAGTATGTCTTGGCGAAGTCGTAGACATTACCCCTACAACAAGTGGAGGTACTGGAGATTGTGCAATACAATGGGAAAGAAGAGTTGGCACGAGTGGACCATGGATAGAAACAAATAATGGACAAGCAGGAACTGGCTTTTTAGTGGCTCCTGGTTCTTATCAGTACCGTGCACTATACGATTGTACTGGTGCTGATTGCGATGAAGATATTTCTAATGTTGTGACTATAGAAGTATTTGCAGATCCTGAAATTACAATAGAGGCAACTGACATGTTAGTTTGTGTTGGTGAGACGGTTGACCTTACTGCTACTGTTAGTGGTGGTGTAGGAGACTGTGCTATCCAATGGCAAAGAAGACCACAAGGTGGTACTTGGGTTGATGTTGATAATGGACAAACAACTGTAACAGCAGGGTTAGGATTCTTATCAGAGCCTGGTGTATTCCAGTATAGAGCATTCTATGATTGTGATGGTTCGGATTGTGATGAAGATGTTTCTAATGTAATTAACATTGAAGTAGAAGGATGTAACTCCATCGGATCAGTAATATTTATTGATGATAATAATAATGGAATACAAGATGCTGGTGAGGAAACACTAGGAAGTAAAGGGAAGACTGTTACACTTGAGTTAGTAGATGCTAGTTCAGGTAATGTAATAGCTACTACAACATCTACTACAAATGGAGAGTATGTATTCGAAGGATTAGTCCCAGGAGACTATATCGTTCAGTTTACGCCTCCTGTGAGTAGCCCAGTTTCATCTACAACAACAAATACAGGCGATAACCAAATAGACGGAGACGACAACGGTTCGCAGCAAGATACAAATGGAGATGGACTGACTAATGGACTTATACAGTCTCCAGTTATTACCTTGACAGCATTTGGTGAGCCAACAAATGATCCTGGATTGGAAACATCCCCAGATGATTTTGGTGATAATACAATTGACTTTGGTCTAGTACAATTAAGTGCCATAGGATCTACAGTTTTCTCTGATGATAATAATAATGGTCAGCTTGACCCTGGAGAGGAAACTTTAGGTGAGAAAGGGAAAACAATTGAAATTACATTACTTGATAGCAACGGAAATGTAGTTGCTACAACAACTACTGATGCAAATGGTAGTTATGTATTCGATCAATTATTGCCAGGAGATTATGTTGTTACATTTACGCCTCCTGCATCTTTGCCTGTGTCTTCAGGTCCAACAGACACGAACGATAATCAGCAAGATGATGATGATAATGGTATACAGCAAGATACTGATGGTGATGGAATGACTGATGGTGTTATAACATCACCAGTGATATCTATTATGCCAGGTACAGAACCTGTTAATGAGTCTGGTGTCAATGCTGGTAAAGGAACTGCAGCTGACGATAATGGAGATATGACTATTGACTTTGGTCTAGTGCCATTAGTTTCTGTAGGTTCTACAGTATTCTTAGATGATAACAATAATGGTGTACAAGATCCAGGTGAAGATGGATTAGATGCAAAAGGTAAGACTGTGACTTTGGAGTTAGTCGATGCTAGCACTGGTCAAGTAGTAGCAACAACTACATCAGCAGCTGATGGTTCTTACATATTTGAGAATCTTCT
>CAZPUF010000212.1:0-4798 GCA_964589705.1 uncultured Saprospiraceae bacterium
ACTTCTAACAGTACTGATATGACTTGAATTATACTCACCAGGTTTTCTAACATCTACTACAAATGTGTTTTGTGAAGCCATTTTACTCAATAAATTATCAGCTTCAATTTGACCTATATTTTGCACAGTGAAACCTGAGTTTTGCCAAGCAGCAATTCCTCCATCAAGAAAACCCAAAGTATTATCAAAACCTACTCGGCTGAGCCTGGTAACTGCTTCTTCTTCTCTTCCTACTGGTGTCACCAGTAAAATCTTTCGATTTGTATCTTTTAAAATCGCACCTACCCATGGTGCAAAACTTCCATCCAATCCTATGAAAATAGATTTAGGGATATGTGCTTCTGCAAAAGCTTCTTTACTTCTCACATCCAAGACCAGTGTGTCATTATTCTCTTGCAACTTTGCAAATTGTTCTGGGCTAATTGCAGTGGTGCCTTTTATTAAGATGTTATCGAGATGTTCGTACCCTTCTTTGTTTAACTTTACATTGAGAGGGAAATAAGCAGGTGCAGCAGTCAATCCTTCTGTAACCTCTTTTATAAATTCCTCCTGAGTCATATCTGCTCTAAGTGCATAGTTGCTGCTTCGCTGATTGCCCAAGCTATCCACAGTAATGTTCATCATGTTTTTGCCACAAGCAGAACCAGCACCATGCGCAGGGTAAATAAGTACATCATCTGGCAAAGGCATGATTTTTTTCCTTAGACTATCAAAAAGCATAGCTGCTAGATCCGCCTCAGTTATATCACTTCCTTTCTGAGACAAATCAGGACGACCAACATCACCAAGGAATAAGGTATCTCCAGTGAAGATGCAGTACGGTTGTTGGTTCTTGTCTCTTAGCAAAAAGCAAGTACTTTCGAGGGTATGGCCAGGGGTGTGTAGTGCTTCTATTGTTATATCACCAATCCTAAATAATTCTCCATCACTGGCATTTTTACTCTCAAATGAAGTCTGAGCACCAGGGCCATATATTATCTGGGCGCCTGTCTTGTCTGCTAATGATACATGCCCACTAACAAAATCTGCGTGAAAATGTGTTTCGAAAATATATTTCAAAGTGACACCATCCTTCTCTAATCGGTTCATATAAGGAGCTGATTCTCTTAGAGGATCAATGATAGCCGCCTCACCATTAGATCTTATATAGTAAGCCCCTTGAGCTAGGCAATTGGTATATATTTGTTCAATGTGCATATTTTAACTAAAGTACTTTTGTGTAAATATAACTGACTAATGGGGAAGTTTGTTTCTGATTACGCCATATAGGAAAGTTCCTAATATGGAACCTAGAATGACTAAGATTATTGTCCAATATCCAGCGCCAAGCAAGGCAAATAGTGGACCTGGACATGCGCCTACAAGCGCCCAACCTAATCCAAATAGAATACCTCCCATCACATACCTTATGAAACTTCTCTCTTTGTCGGGAATGACGATATTTTTATCATTGATATCTTTCATCTGACCGCGATGGATCATTCTAGTAATGATGACTCCAAGCACAACAGCTGATCCTATGATACCATACATGTGGAATGATTCAAACCTAAACATCTCATATATACGAAACCATGAAATAACTTGAGTTTTGGTAAGTATTATCCCAAACAGGATACCTGTAATTAAAAATCTTGATGTTTTCATCTATCCAAAAATTTGAGGAATGAATAAGTGAGTCATTATTAGTCCACCAATGAAGAAGCCGATTGTAGCGATAAGAGACGGGATCTGAAGATTACTCAAGCCTGTTATAGCATGACCTGAGGTACATCCACCTGCCCACCTTGTGCCAAAGCCTATCAGAATGCCACCACCTATTAGAATAGAAATTACCTTCAAAGAACCCAGCTGACTTTGATCAAATAATTCATGTGGAACGTAACTATCTATGTTAGCATTGATATTTAAAGCTTCTAAAGCATCAATGGTATTGGGATTTAGAGCAACATGGTGATTTTCCATTAAAAACGCTGAGGCTATAAATGCCCCAATTATTGTCCCTACCATGAATAGAAGGTTCCATCTTTGTGACTTCCAATCAAAATCGAAGAATGAAGCGACTTTACCTGCACCTCCTATGGTGCATAAGGTCCTTAGGTTGGAAGAGAATCCAAAGGTTTTGCCAAAGTAAAGCATGATAAACAGAACCATTGCTAGCAAAGGCCCTCCTACATACCATGGCCAAGGTTGCATTATGGATTGCATAGAATATAATTTGTACCAAAAATAGAATTATTATGGAAAGACAGTCTGTACATATGATAAAGTCTATAATATGTTATGCGCATTGAGTAATTTCGAAGACAAAGAGTTATTGATTTATGCATATAGGTATTAAGGAGACCAATTTTACATTTCCTGGTCAAATAGGGGTTTATAACGGTAAGGTTCGAGATGTGTATGATTTGAATGATTTCCTTGTTATAGTGGCTACTGACAGGATTTCAGCCTTTGATCATATTTTACCTAGGGCTATACCATATAAGGGTCAAATACTTAATCAAATAGCAACACATTTTCTTAAGGCCTCAGAGCTCATTGTTCCTAATTGGTTGGAGGCTAGTCCAGATCCTAATGTCAGCATAGGCAAGAAAGCAGAGCCTATTAAACTAGAAATGGTAGTACGTGGATATTTGGCAGGGCATGCTTGGAGGGAATACAAATCGGGGAAACGTATCATTTGCGGTGTACGTATGCCTGAAGGCATGAGAGAGGGTGACAGGTTTCCAGAACCCATTATAACGCCTGCAACTAAAGCAGAAGAAGGTCATGACGAGGATATAAGCATGCAACAGATCCTGAGTCAAGGCATCGTCACTCGGACAACATGGAATAAGCTTAGTATATATGCGCTCCAGTTATTTCATCTTGGTACTCAGATGGCTAAGGAGAAAGGTCTTATTCTCGTAGATACAAAGTATGAATTTGGTTACTACGACGATGATATCATCCTAATAGACGAAATACACACACCTGACAGCTCAAGGTATTATCTGATGGATGGTTATGAGGAAAGACAAAGTGCAGGAGAGAAGCAAAAGCAATTGTCCAAGGAGTTTGTGAGAGAATGGCTTATGGCCAATGGATTTCAAGGTAAGGAAGGCCAAGTTATGCCAGAAATGCCAGATGAGTTTGTAGCGACAGTAACTGACAGATATGAGGATTTGTATACTAAGCTAACTGGGCAATCATTAAAAAGAAATGCAGACAGTGATGTGCTTGGTCGAATTGAGAAAAATATCTTGAACTTCCTCTCTAAGCTCTAACATTGATGCAACTCTTAGAATACTTAAAAGAGAAGTTAGCTTCTAATCAAATTCTTGTGGAGGATGCTTTAAAGTCAAGGTATACCCATATATGGAAGATGGACGAAGGTCTAAAGGCTAAAGTCGTTGTCCTTCCAGAATCAACTGAAGATGTATCTGAAATTCTTAAAATCTGCAATAAGCTCAAACAAAAGGTAGCGATTCATGGTGGACTGACTAATTTGGTTGGTGGTACCGAAACAGAAGGAGACGAACTGGTTATCTCGTTAGAGAAAATGAACAAAATAGAGGAGGTAGATCCGATGAGTAGGACGATTACAGCAGAGGCTGGCGTCATACTCCAAGCTATACATGAGAAGGCCGATGAACATCAATTGTTCTTTCCACTCAACTTTGGGGCAAAAGGCACGGCACAGGTTGGTGGTATCATATCTTCCAACGCAGGAGGACTGCGAGTATTGAAATATGGTATGACAAGACAACTGGTGTTGGGTATAGAAGCTGTGCTAGCTGATGGCACTATTATCTCTGGATTAAAGAAGATAGTTAAGGATAACTCTGGTTATAATCTTAATCAGCTCTTTATAGGATCAGAAGGTACCTTAGGAATTGTAACCAAAGCCGTTTTCAGACTCTATGAAAAACCAACCAGCAGACAGAGTTGTATGGTAGCAGTTAGAAATTATGATTCCGTTGTTGCTTTTATGAAACACATGGACGCTGGCCTGGCTGGATTAATGAGTGGATTTGAATTGATGTGGAATAACTATTACCAGATGGCGACCTCCTCACCGTCCTTAGTAAAGCCGCCTATACCTCATGGGCATCCATACTATGTCTTGGTGGAGAGTTTGGGCAGTGATAACGATGCGGACAGAGATAAGATGACAGAACTGTTGGAATCGGCATTGCATCTGAATCTTATAGAAGATGCAGTTTTGGCACATAACGAGAGTGATATGAATTGGTTTTGGACAATCAGAGAAGATGTACGAACGGTTGTGTCACAAATGAAAGTGGATCAACATTTTGACATTAGTTTACCCATTTCTGAGATAGGGGAGGTGATAGATACAATGTTGGATAAACTCAAAAATCTGAAAGGCGTAGAGCAGATAATCACTTTTGGTCATGTCGCTGATGGTAATATACATTTGATAATAGGCAAAGACACTGATACACCTGAACTCACGCTTGCCGTAAACGAGATTATATATGCTCCCTTGAAAGATATAGGTGGCTCAGTCTCAGCAGAGCATGGGATAGGCTTGCATAAAAAAGCATATTTAGAGTTATGTAGGACCGAGAGTGAAATCCAAACCATGCAACTACTCAAGCGGACACTTGATCCCCTGAATATCCTCAATCCCAGGCACATATTCCAAAATAGTCCACCAGCTTAATATTTCATTCAAGCTTTTGCTAAAGAAATACTCGGCAAACATTTGTTTGCATCATTTGGTATTTTTGCGATCTCTTAATAATAGGGAAGCGTATTATAGGAGGCGCACTTTCTTAGTGCATATTAC
>CAZPUF010000213.1:0-4780 GCA_964589705.1 uncultured Saprospiraceae bacterium
TTAATTTATTGAAGGTCAATTGTCATTCTTTGACTACCAGACATTTATAAAAATTCCCAGAGAGGGTGTCAATTTAAGATCAAGAAAGGGTTCGATTGCAGTTTCAAATTCTGAATTAAACTCTTCTAAAAATCTGTCATGTTCATTTGTGTCAACTCTATAGGATAATCCTAGCGTTATATAAGATTTCTTTTTACCTAATGTCCCGACAACCCCTAGGCCTAGTATAGGACCTTTTAAAAAACGGGTTTCTGTATATCCCGATGCCGTCGTCAAAGTCATATGATACTGAGTTCCATAAGCCAGTCTGACATATGGACTAAAATACTTTAGAAGATACTTTTTGGGCATTGCCTCGACACCTATATTCCATGTCACACCAGAAGGAGATACACCAACTGCACCCACTCCATAAAGGCTATTATAAACCTTTCTTCCTACTCTTGTGCCGAAAATTGCATAGTCAACTCCCAATCCAGCTTCAAGTTTCCACTTTCCCTGAGGTGCGAAAACGTCTTCCTTCTCATTATCAGTTTGTGCAGCAACTTGGCAAGCAAAAAACATAAGCGTTATTACTATGTACCTAATCATGTTAAAAATGGGTTAGATTTTGATTCGTCTTAATTAGGTAATTGCTTCTTTGTTTTTCTGGATCTTTGCTAAAGAATAAATCCAATTTTGCTCCCAAAGAAAAAGAGATTGGCCTATAATTATATGGTATAGCTAAATTTCTGTCATCAGATCCAAACTCAGGTCTGGTTATAGAATTGGCACTGGTAGACAATCTAGCAAAGATGCCTAGCTCCTCTGTAATGCTTGCTTCAATATCAACAAATGCGGTAAGCGAGAAATTGGTAATAATATCAGGACTATCGTCACTAATATTAACAAAGAAATTATCGCAAACTGTAAAATCTTCCGTTGATGATTGGTGTATATCTAGGTTATATCTGGCGTAAGTTTGTTTTTTGCTAATAGTGAAACTTAGTTGTGCCCCAGTATTTAAAGTGAGCTTACCAGGTATCAATTCATAACTTACTGCCATTGGCACTATCAAACCAAACAAATAATTATTCGTAGGGATAAACCTATCTCTACTTGAATTATTCTGCAGCAAGACAGTATCACATGTCATACCGCTTGGGGTAGTATTTCCTGATGGTTCTCCTGGTAAACTTCCTCCTGACATACTCCCTCCATTCATATCGACTATGACCACTATATCATCATTATCAGGTGAATAATTATCAATTGTGTCTACTACTTCATTAAAGTTTCTCAATTGCAATACATCTCTATATAAGAAAGATGTTTGAGATATACCCAGACCTATTTTGCCAGTCCACTTTGGAATTATAGGCATATGCAGGTGGGCAGCAACACTTCCATTGATTGTAGTTGTAATTTTCTGTTGATTAAGTATTTCTCCAGATAGTTGTCTTCGGATATAAATTGTATCCATTTCTTGCACTAGACCCGTTAGATTGGTAACAGCAAAATCCTCTACGGTTTCTAGATTTTTTCCACTGTTTGTTCGTATTGTTCCCTCTATAGAAATCCACTGAGCATGTAAGCTTGAAAAGGAAATCAATGATGAAAATAAAAGTATGGATAGTGCTCTATTCATAGACCTAATATACTATAGGATGATCATTTAGCCAAAAGTTAATACTAGTTGGACTTTACCATCTATCCAGACAAATTACTTGATGCAAATTGAATTCTGCAAAGGGCTATACCTACTTTATGATATGTTATATAAGTATGAAACTGACAAATTCCTCATGCTGACAATCATCTCTGATGTTATAAAAATGATAATCTCGATATATCTGTCAAATATGTAAGATGGGGTGAGAATTGCAAGGAGTGTGGAAAAGTGTGGAAAGAGTGAGCAGATTGTTGTTGGAATACAATAGTCCTTCTGTTAAAAGTACAATTGTTGCTTCCAACTAATTGCACTTCTAATTCCTGAATTTATTTTATACGAAAAACACCGACTGACATCTATTCAAATACATTTACTTTCTAAGTGAAAAACAAGGATAACTATAGAAGGAAGAAGAATGTTAAGTACATGTAGAAAAAATATACGCTGATTATTGGTAACCAAAGATGAATTAATGACATAAAGAAAAATATCTACCAACTACTATCATGAATCGAATTACTGCCTTACTCAATCTAGATTCCTATCAAAGACTAGGCAAGACCCACCCTATAATTCTAATAATTACTCTGACACTACTGCATCAAGCAAATATCTTCTGTCAATGCCCTCCGTTATCAAACGGAAACTATCATTTCGAAACTCAAGAACAAATAGATAAATTTCTAGAGAATTATCCTGATTGTGAATTACTAAGTGCAAAACAAATTCACATCATTCTTGACAATGATGAAAACGGAACGCCTATCCATGATCTGACGCCGCTAAGCCAAATTAGAGAGGTAGCAGGTTGTATATTAATAACAGGTGAATCCTCTAGAACTCCACAAACGCTGACTTCATTACATGGCTTACACAACTTGAGGAAACTCAAAGGTTTAAGCTTAACTTATGTAAGAGTACAAGACCTAAGTGAACTATGTCTTCTTGATTCCATTGAAAACTTAACACTTAGTGTTTGCGAGAATCTAACGAATATTGGGTGTAATAACTTAAAAGTAACCGAGTGGCTATCATTAATAAGGTTAGGCATACTGGAATCATTGGAGGGAATACGGGTTAGCGATGAGGTTAGATACATCGGAATACAGAATTGTGAAAATCTAAGAAATGTGTCTACTCTAAATAACTTAAAGAAAGTACAATCACTTTGGCTGAATCACTTCGATATTTCATTCGTAAGAAATATTGAAAAGATAAACACCTTATATATTAATGGAAATGGTCCAATACAAGATCTTAGGGACTTTGAAAATTTAAATGAAATATTAGCATTCACACTTATAGACTTAAAAGAGTTAGAAGACTTAAGTTTTTTAAAAAACGTCCAAAATAAAAGCACATTCACGACCATTGCTCTTATTAATAATTCGGAATTATCTGACATAAGTATCTTAACCGAAGTAGGAGAAGTAACTGAACTTCATAGACTTGAATTAACGGACTGCGACAAAATAATTGAATTTTCAGTATTCGATGAATTAAGAATAGTTTCGTTTCTTAAAATACAAGACATGGATGGAATAACTGATCTTAGCAATTTCAACAACCTGGAGAACGCAAAAATCAGAGTATTTATAGCTAACAATTCTAATCTTGTATCCTTTGATGGACTAAACAATTTGGATTCTATTGGGTATGATTTGCTAATATCAGAGAATGAAAGGTTATTAAATATTGATGCCTTATATAATTTATCCTTTTTAGGTTTTGGTCCTCCTAATACAGGATTCGACAATGGTAGTAGAATAACAATAGAAAAAAATAATTCCCTAAATTCTATAATAGGGCTTAATAATGCTTTCGCGAATATCAAATCCTTAAGAATTAAAAATAACCCAAACCTTGAGCTTTGTCATCTAAATTTAGTTTGTCAAAGTATACTGGAAGGGAAACCTACCTTGATAGACAACAATGGTCCTCGATGTAATAATATAAAAGAAGTAGAAAATCAATGCAACTACCCAGTCTTCCAAAAAATATTTCTTGATCAAAACGAAAATGGAGAGTTAGAGAATGAGTCACCGATGACGCTTGGTCATACAATATATAATGACAGATATAGGCTCTTTCCCAATAACAATGGCGTTATAAATTTATCACCATTTGACGGACAAATAGATCTAGAATATATACCAGATAGTAATTGGAGGACAACAACAGAGGACACATATTCATTCCCTAATTCTGACAATGTAGACCCGATGTTTATCGGAATCTCTCCTGTTGTAGACATTGATGATGTATCTATACACCTATCATTTGATCAGCTCGTTTGTAGTCAAGATTACTATATTTCCTTAACAGTAAGCAACAAAGGCACATCCATTTTGGATACAGAGGTTACTCTAGATGGTATTGGTTTGTACGTCAGCTCATCTGTAGATCCTATAACTTCTGACACAAGTACCGTCGTATTTGAAATCTTAGACCTATTGCCTGGACAAACTAAAGAAATTAGCTTACTGTATTTTGCTCCTAATATTACAGACGTCCCATTAGGTACTGTATTAAGTCATAACCTCACCTATGATATCTTTAACCAATCAAATGAACTTGTTGCAGATGGAGAAAAAATCTACGGACAAGAATTACTCTGTGCTTATGATCCAAATGACAAACAAGTATTTCCCTCTGGTTTAGGAGACAATAATAAGACCTTGAAAACTGAGGAACTGCAATATCTTATCAGATTCCAAAATACAGGAAATTACTACGCTGAAGACATTGTTATAAGAGACACCCTAAGTGAAAACTTAGATCTCAAAACCTTTAATTTTATCAGCGCTAGTCATCCTATAAGTGAAATCAGAATGGAAAGAAATGCTCTAGCCTTTGTATTTGAAAATATCTTCTTACCAGATTCAATTCGCAATGAACCAGAAAGTCATGGCTTCCTAAGCTATAGTATCAAAGCAAATTCTGATATAGAAGAAGGAGTCGTTATAGATAATACGGCTCATATATATTTTGATAGCAATCCAGCAATCGTAACAAATACGGTAAAAAATGAAATGGTTACTAGACTTCAGGTGTTTGAAAACATTGAGATAGAAATCTGCCAAGGAGAATCATTTGAAGGATACATGGACACGGGAATATATCAAGATA
>CAZPUF010000214.1:0-4731 GCA_964589705.1 uncultured Saprospiraceae bacterium
CTCTAGAAGGAGTCACTTGGTAAAAGTCTCCTAGTCTTAAATCATCGAAGGCATAAAATCCATCTGCTTCAGTCATCTGGTCTCTTCCTTCTACACCAGCGATTTCCACTATTACATCAGAAATCATCTTCTCATCTTCTGTGAATATATGTCCGGCAATACTACCCAATAGCGGTGATGTACAATGGTTAGCTCCATCAAGCACTTGCAGTAAGTTGTTGCAAGAATCAATTAATGTGGTTCCAGAATACAAATAAACGTTATAACCTCCTGGCACCAATCCTTGTGGGTTTGCTGCATCATCACAGTCCACTAAAAATGAAGTCACACTATTATCTGTATTACTAAATGATAATAAAAATGCATCATCTGGGCATGTGGATCCTATAACAGCCACAGTCTGATCAATATTAACTACACCAAGCATATTTGGCTGTATAGAAGCAATTATTTTATCACAAGACAGTATAGTCGCAAAGGTATCCAAGACGGTAACCGTGTAATTACATGTACTTACATTACCACAAGGATCAGTTGCAGTTATAGTAACATCTGTGACTCCGCCAGGATAGGTTCCAGCTGCATTTGCAATATTAGAATTATCTGAGAAAGGCGAATCATTCATCCCTGTCGGATTCATCTGACAGCTATCTATAACCATAACTGGCAAATCAACAAATAATGAACATACACTTGCATTCTGTGGCAAGAAGGCAGTTACATCAGAACATGTAATTACAGGTCCTTCGCCATCATCCAATATAATTGTTTGCTCACAGAAAAATGTATTATCAGTACAAGCATCCAATATTGTCCAAACCTTGAGGAAGGTATCTACACAAGTGCCCATAGTCTGTGGAGATAGATCAGTCAATGTCGAATCTATTGACACACTAACACATGTAACTGGAGGCAAATTGATCTGAGGCGTTCCTGCAAAGATATTCCCTAAATCTATACAACCATCTAGCGTCACCTGTGAAGGAGGGCAAACAATACTATTTTGATTGAATGGTGGATCTTGCTCCAACGTCACTATTTGATCACACGTTACAGAATTAGTACCATCTGATACCGTAAAGGTTCTTGTAATAGTACCAATTAAGCACATATTAAGATTTGTAATAAATGACTCTACAATATCCGAATTGTTAATAGGACAGTTATCTACTACAGTTGCAATTCCGAATATGCTCAAGTCTGTCAGAGGCGTATCACAAGTAACAGCAGTGTCAACTGGACAAGTAATTATAGGTGCAATCTTATCTTCTACTGTAACCACTGCACTACATGAGGAAGAATTACCACCAGTCGTTGTCACGGTTAATACCACATCATTCATTCCTATATCAGCACAACCAAAGTCTGTTGGATTGACTTCTAAGATTACATTTGTACCACAACCTGCATTACTACCATTATCTACCATTGTTGCATCTATTGTAGCTACACCCATGGAGTCTAAACAGACAGTAATATCCTGAGCGATACACGTTGGTAGACTTGTATCAGCGATATTAACAGAAGTGGTACATGTAGTTGTATTATTACAAGAGTCTGATACAGTTACGGTTACCATTTGTGGTCCTACAGAGCTACAATCAAATGTAGCTGGCATGATACTACTTGATGACGGTGTTGCGTCGCAATTGTCAATAAACTGATCTAACACTTGATCTGCCGTTAACGTAATCATCGGTGGCGTCCCTATTAAATCAAATGATAACCCAGTTGCCAATATACAAGTTGGTGTCAAATTATCATTGACCGACACATTTGTATCACAAGTCGCTGTATTACCATTCATGTCCGTGACTGTGGCAGTGACGACAACAGTACCAGATTTATCAGCACAGCCAAATGTACTTATATCAAGCACCTCTGACGAAATACCACATTCATCATTAGAATTGACAATGATATCTGTAACATCAACAGATGCATTTCCATTTTCGTCCAAATTAACAGCAAAATTATTTCTGCAATTAACTGAAGGCGGAATCACATCCTGTACAGTTACATTAGATTTACATGTTGCAGAATTACCATTTGCTGCCGTTACCGTCAAGATAACGCAATGTGGATTCAAACTAATTGAATTACAAGCAAAGAAATTTGGCTCAACAACCATAGTCGCATTAGGATCACATCCTGCCGTACTTCCATTGCTTATATCATCTGGTGTTACTGTAAGCTCTCCGTTGACATCTAAGTTAAGCGTGACATCAGGAATAGTAATACAAGTAGGTACAGACACATCTTGAATTGTTACTGTCGTAGAACAGGTAGATGTATTGTTACATCCATCATCTACTGTCAAGGTAACAAGCTGGTCACCTAAATCAGAACAATCAAAAGTCATTGGACTTATTGTCGGATTTGTTGGACCGTTAGCACAGTTATCATCATAAGTATCCAATATATCTGCTAATTCAAGCGTAACAAACGGTGGATCTCCAATAACATTAAATGATTGACCAGCTAACAATGTACAAGTAGGATCGATATTATCTCTAATTGTAACTGGAGTCGTACAAGTTGCTGCATTTCCACTTGCATCAGTCACAGTAGCTGTAACTGTGATTGGACTTAAGGCTCCAGGGCAATCTCTGTCTGTACAATTAAAATTCTCCATATCAATATCTATAACTGCACCCGGACAATTATCTCCAAAGCTACTCACGATGAAATCTGCATCTATAGATACCACTCCATTTTCATCTAAGAACACATTACGCTGACCGATACAATTGATCGTAGGAATAATATTATCCTCTACTGTAACAGTGGCATTACATGTTGCTGTATTATCGTTGATATCTGTAACAGTTAATACCACTTGATTTGTGACGCCAATATTAGAACAATCGAACATTGATTGATCCAGTGAGAATCCATTATTATCCAGTTCACATGCATCGTTACTACCATTATTAATATCTGTTGGAGAAATTGAAGCATTGCCAACGGCATTCACCTCAATTGTAACATCTTGACAGATCGCAGTGGGTTGTGTTTTATCTATAACAGTAACCACTGTTGTACACTGATCACTTTGAGGCACTACGCTATTATCAAATACTGATAAAGTCACAGTGTTCATCCCCACATCTACACAAGTAAAGTCAGTCTGATCTAATACTAAAGCAGAAATTCCACATATATCAGACGACATATCATCTATATCAGATGCCTCTATGCTTACCATTCCAGTTGCATCCAAGCACAGTTCGAAGTCAGGTACACAATTAGCAATAGGAGGATCATTCTCTATACTAAACTCAAAAGTACAGCTAGCAGAATTACCACATCCATCTGTCATTGTTATGACTCCCATGTTTACATTACATACATCTATGACAGCAGGAAGATCAAGATCTATTGGCTGTATTGTGCCTGGGCAATTATCTCCTGATGATGTAATCACCTCATCAAAGTCAATTACCGGAACACCGTCTGCATTTAAGGTTGTGACTACAGATTGACATGTAATAAATGGATCAATATTATCCTGAACAGTTACCGTGGTACTACAAGCACCACCGCTAGTTACATTATTCTGAGAATCAGTTACTGTGACATCGACAACAGTAGATACATTCTTATCCATACAATCAAAAGCGGTCTGAGATAAGGTTAATGTAACATCCAATCCATCGCAAGTAGCCATAGATCCATTGTCAATCATATCTGGTGTCAAAGTTGCATTTCCATCAGCATCCAGTTGTACAGTTATGTTGCTTAATACATTACATACTGGAGCTAGATTACAATCTACATTGATACTCGCTGGATCGAAGTCATCACTATCATTAGGATTATCAGATAACCCAGGTGTACCTGCACCATCATCATCAATATCTCCATCAGTACCTGTCTCAGATGCTGTATTACTATTATCATTAGGCGAACTATCTTCATCAGGGAGACCTAATACGTTATTAGCAGCAGTAATTTCCGCATCATTAACTATTAGTGCTCCAGTAAATGTTGGAGATATCTGAAGTTGTATTGGTACGGTAACCATACTTCCAGCTGGAATAGAACCTATTGTATTACTTGGATCAGGTCCTGCACCCCATCCTGCAGTCATATTAGCACCAGTAGCTACATAGATTAAGTCAGCTGGCACGTAATCAGTAACCTCAACTCCAGTAGCATCTATTGTACCCTGATTAAATACATTAACGTTAAAGGTTACAAAGTCTCCTGTCTGGAATATTGTACCCTGACCAGGTGCTATTGTCTTTGTCAAGGCCAAATCGAATACCTGACCGATATTAATCATAGCCCAATCCTCATCATCGTCATCACCATCTCCGTCTCCATCTTCATCTACCGTCTTATCTGTAGCCGTATTACTATCTACATCAAAGAAGTCACTATTATCTGGATCAATAATCTGTGCATCATTAAGGATGCTGCTACCCATAAATCCTTGATCTATTGTAAATGTAATCTTCACCGTCTGTGATGCACCCACTGCTATAGAAGCAATTGGGTTTACAAGAACGGCACTACTTCCATTTTGAATCCAGTTATTATCATTCAAGATGAGTCCTACTGGAATCTGATCTTCTATCTGAACTGTTGTAGCCATTAAACTACCTTGATTCTCTACGGTCAAATCAAAACAAACTGCCGACCCTTGAGTAAATGGACCTGGAGTAGAACTACTCAGATTCTTAGTCAAGGCTAGATCAAATCTATCAACTGTTATTTCAGCTGGAT
>CAZPUF010000215.1:0-4664 GCA_964589705.1 uncultured Saprospiraceae bacterium
GCGTCCGGGTCGACGTCGATAGGAGATTCGCCTCGACGGTCTGCGGCAACAACCACCGGGTCGTCGGGAATGGTCAGCACGTCGTATTGGTCGAACGCGCTACGCACTCGGGCTTCGTCCTCGTCGTTTGCGACTTTGTTTGCGACAACCGTGATCCGACCCTGGTTTCGTTCGGTGGCCACGAGCACGGCTCGCTGGCCGACGTCGATGGAACGTGGTGTCGGCTCGACGATCACAAGGGTTGAGTCGACGGAACCCTCGGGCAACCTGGTGAGGGTGCCGATGCCTGCTTCGAGGTCGGCAACGATGACGGTGTCGGATTCTGGTACGGAGCTGAGCAACTGCTCAGCGGATAACCCACATCACGGTCAATCCGGTTCGGGATTGTCGATGCGGTTGACCACGGTGAGCCGAACCCCGTCAGGAGCGTCGGTGCCGTACGCATCGAGTATGTCGTCCCAGGAGGCGGCATGTTCGCGTTCGCCTTCGTCGATCTGGTCGCGCAATGACAGAAGGCGCTCGGTCTCGATGTCGCCGACGCCGAGCGACAGACCCAGATTCGGGTTCGTGTCGCAGTCGAGGCCGATGACGTCGTGGCCAGCTTGAGCGAGTTTGCGGGACAGAACGCCGCTCACCGACGTCTTGCCAGAACCGCCCTTACCTACAACTGCAATCTTCATGGCTTCCCGTCTGTCTGCGGCTGAGTGTCCAAATCGTAGGTCGATTCGACGACGGAGACCAGTTGCTCGACGGCGGCGACGAAGGGGCCGGAATGATGATCCATCGGCGCGAGCGAGAGCTTGTCGGCCTCAGTAACCGACGGATCCTTCGGAACTTCGCCGATCACGGGCCGATCGAGCGCTTGCGAAATCCGATCGACGTCATCTGCGTCTTCGATTCGGTTGGCCACGACGACAATGTGCGACGGCGCCCACTCGGCCTTGGAAATGTTGAGCAATCGGCGTGCTACGTGTATCGACTTTGGTGTTGGCTCCGCGACGACCGCAAGGACATCGGCGTACTTTGCCCAACCGAACATGGCCTGACGGGTGCCCCCCGGCAAGTCGCCAACGACGTTCCAGGCGTTCGGATCCATTTCTCGGACTACCTGGCTCCACGCATGTTGGCCTCGTTGGAGGGTTTGGAAGTGCCCCCAGGTGTTTCCGAACTGGAGATATCGAACATCGTCGGGCCCGGTCGATGCGTAGGTGTCGATGAACCCACCGGCATCTAGACCCGGGCGCAGTACCCAACGCGGCCCGCCCTCTGGGCCCTCGACGACTACATCGTCGGGGGTCGGGTGATCGTCTACGGGTATCCCTAGCGAATAGGCCATGCCGGGAAGTGGGTCGGAGTCGACCGCGAGCACGGGCCGGTGACGGCGCGAAAGCAACCGAGCGAAGCTACCCGAGATCGACGACTTGCCCGAGCCGCCTTTGCCGGCGAATGCAATTCGGATCATCCGACGTAGATGAATTCTGAGGTGCCCGCTGCCGCCTCGGTCAAAATGTCGCCCAGGACTCGAAATTGGCCACCGATCTTGGCGGCATCGTCGGCTGAGACCCCACGGGCCTCGCTAGAAAACGGTCAAAGGGAGACGTCAAACTTTGCGTCGATCGATTCGCCGATCATCTTGCGAATCAGGTCGCCTGGTTCAGTCTGGGGGAGCGTGTCGAGGTCGGTCACGTCGACCCCAGGCCCGGCCAGGCGAACCTCGGCCTCGAGACCACTCTTCGCCGCAACACCAGCGAAGTGATACGCCCGAAAGAACGCCCCCGTGTCTTCACGAGGGTCGGCGCTGCAGAAGAAGATCAGTTTTCGCACGCCTCCAGATTCGGTCACCGGACCGGGTCTTGCAAAATTGTGGTTCCAACATCGCGGGGTGCACACTGACAGCGTGAGCATTCGGACGCGTTTGACGGTGACTATTGCCGGAACGGTCCAGGGTGTCGGCTTCCGCCCGTTTGTCTTCGGCTTGGCAGAGGAGCTCGGCCTCGCCGGTTCGGTGGCGAACACCGGAGCGCACGTCATCTGCATCGTCGAAGGCCCACAACACGCGTGTGAAGAGTTTGTGCAACGGGTGCAATCAGATGCTCCCGAGCTCGCCGAGCTGCATGGTATTACCGTCGAAGCATTGGACCCCGTTGGCGACTCGGGGTTCGTGATCTCGACGAGTGTGCCAGTCGATCACGAACGATCGAGCGCCGTTCCCCCCGACATCGCCACCTGCCAGCGCTGTCGGGCCGAAGCGCAAGACCCGTCGAATCGCCGATACCGCTTCCCGTTCATCTGCTGCACCGATTGCGGGCCCCGCTACACCGTGGTGCAGGACCTACCGTACGACCGCGCGAACACCTCGTTGTCCGAGTTCTCGCTGTGCGATGCATGCCGTGCCGAATACGTGGACCCCCGCGACCGCCGGTTTCACGCCCAAGCCACATCATGCGCCGAATGCGGCCCACAACTAACTGGTGCGACCATCGCAGAGGGCGTCGAGGCCTTAACCAACGGCGGCATCATCGCCGTGAAAGGTCTTGGCGGTTATCAGCTGATGTGTCGTGCCGACCGAAACGAATCGGTGCAGCTCCTGCGCGACCGCAAGCATCGGGAGACAAAGCCGTTCGCCCTGCTGGTCGACTCGGTGGCGATGGCCGATCAACTCGTCGAACTCGATGAGGTTTCTCGTGCTGCGCTGCAATCTCCGGCGGCGCCGATCGTTCTCGCCCGAGCTCGCCCAAGCAACGTTGCGCCAGCGGTTGCACCAGCCACCCGACTCCTGGGGCTCATGCTGCCGGCCACCCACCTACACGCAATGTTGGTGGCCGACGTGGGCGCCCCTCTGGTGTGCACAAGCGGTAACCGATCGAACGAACCGATCATCATCGATGACGATGTGGCAGCCAACGCATTCGAGGGCATCGCCGACCTCGTCATCTCCCACGACCGCCGAATCGAACGCCGAGCCGACGACTCGGTCGGCCATGTCGTGGCGGGAGAGTTCCAGCTGATGCGAAGGGCCCGCGGCTATGCACCTCGACCGATCACGCTGACCAACGTTGGGCCGACCGTGTTGGGCGTGGGCGCCGAGCTCAAGAACACCACGTGTCTGGCCGTAGGCGACCGAGCGTCGCTGTCGGCCCACCTCGGAGACCTTGAGAACCCGAAGACACTGAGTGCATTCGAGGAAACGATCAGCAACCAAATCGCCTTCGCCGAAGCCGACGTTGCGCTCATCGTGCACGATCTACACCCCGAGTACTTGTCGACGAAGTTCGCCAAGGCTCAGGACATCGCCCCAACGCTCGGCGTGCAACACCACCACGCGCACCTCGTGTCGTGCCTGGTCGAGAACGGCCACGAGGGTCCGGCGATCGGGGTCATCTTCGACGGATTCGGCTGGGGCGACGACGGCACCGCGTGGGGCGGTGAATTTCTCATCGGCGACGCCAACGGCTATCAACGCGTGGCCCACCTCGAGCCAGTCGCTTTGCCGGGGGGAGCCAACGCCATCCGCGAACCCTGGCGCATGGCCGTCGCCCACTGCCTCAAGGCGTTCGGCAATGTACCCGAACAGGTGCGCAACATTCTCGATGAAGACCGAATCGACGCCGTGGCCCGCATCTGCATAAACCCCGAAACACTGCCGACCTCATCGATGGGTCGACTCTTCGACGCGGTCGCGGCACTGTGCGGCCTCGCCAAGACCGTCACCTACGAGGGTGAAGCGGCCATTGCATTGGAGGGACTTGCCGCCAGCTGCACCAAGACCGAAGAGGGGTATCGCTGGTTCGGTGACAATGCCTCTGAGATGATCAAGACGGTGCTCGCCGAGTTGGGCAAGGGTGTCGATCGCTCGCTGGTGGCCTATCGCTTTCACGAAGCCGTCGCCGACTACGTGGCATCGAAGTGTCAGCAGCTACGAGACGAAACCGGCCTAAATACCGTGGCGCTGAGCGGGGGAGTGTTCCAGAACAAACTTCTGGTCGAACTGCTGCTCCCGATGCTCGATGAGATCGGCTTCGATGTGCTGCGCCAAAGCGAAGTCCCACCAAACGACGGTGGTATCTCTCTGGGCCAAGTCGCAATCGGACGAGCTCACCTCGCCTAAAAGCGGTCCCGCGGGACCGCTTTTGTAACTACTTAGCCTCAACTGACTGGGACAGGTCGGGTTCTCCGAAGTACCGTTGTTCCTAAGACAAGGGGGCGCGATGAAGATCGGGATTGTAGGCAAGGGTGGAGTTGGCAAGACGACGACGTCGTCGCTGTTGGCTCGCGCGCTCGTGGCCCGTGGCCGCCGTGTGCTTGCTGTCGACACCGATTCGAACCCCAACCTCGGACTCTCGCTAGGCCTCAGCCCCGAGGCAACCGAAACGCTCGCACCGATTCCACGGTCGATGGTGGTGGGCCAGCGCGGCGACATGACGGTCGCCGAGCTCATGGACGACTTCTCGGTGCTCACACCAGAGGGTGTCGCGTTGATGTCGGCGCTGCGAGTCAATGAGGCCGGGGCCGGCTGCACGTGCGGCGGCCATGCCAGCGTGAAGAGCTTGCTGGGTCAGGCGCTTGAGGACGAAACCGACGACACGATCATCGACATGGAGGCAGGCATCGAGCACCTCAGCCGTGCTGGTGGCACGCTGGCCAACGCCGACGTGTTGATCTTG
>CAZPUF010000216.1:0-3168 GCA_964589705.1 uncultured Saprospiraceae bacterium
ATACAATTTTTTGAGAGTGCCTTTTGCTTCGGCATAACTGATTGTCTTAATCCAACTCATATTAAATTGCTCAGATATTATTTAGTAGTAATTACAACTCGATTTGTGAAAATCTCTCCATCTTCTAATTCCAACACTAAGAGATATACTCCCGCAGCGGGCGCATTAAGATTTATTAATTTATTGACTTTATTGGTGTTTTCGAATTCTTGTTCGTAGACTAAAGCTCCACTAAAATCATAGATATATATATTGATGTCTTGTTGTGACAACGCATTATATTCTATTGCAAAGCTGCCTTCTGAAGGGTTGGGGTAATTAATCAGCTGGTTGTAGATGACTAGTGAATCTTCCTCATCTTCATCTTCATCTCCAGTCATAGAATTCAATGAACGAAAATCAACCCAGTTTATATTAAATGGAGCTTCCAAAATGAATAGGCGCATTGTATAGCGACCTTGAGGTAGCTCAATAACCTCAGTAGAAGTTGTCCAGTTTTGCCAACCACCGGTGGATTCAAAAGGTATATTTTTTATCACAGACAAATTCCCATCTGAATCGATAATTTGGAATTCAATACGTCCATCAGTAGTCAATGAAGCAGTTCTAAAGTCAATCTCATATTCTCCTGCACTAGGTACGAATATCTCATAATCCAGATAATCGCAAGGGTCAAGAAATCCGACATTTTGTCCTCCTCCTACATCTCCTGTGTTTTCTAGTTGGGCACCTAATTGATTTCCATATTCTTCGGATTCGATTATAGTGGGGATTACATGGACAAATTGTGCATTGTTTTTGACGGGCTCCAGTAGGAATGATTCTAAAGGTATACCGTCAGTAGACAAAACATGATTGGCAGTATAAGATATTTGAATAAGGTCTGATTGTAATATTCTATATTCAAAATCAAATCTTACTATTCGGCTATCCTCCTCATCTATACTTATTGAGCTAATAGGTATACTTATTCCGTTTGCATGTATCTGAAAACCATTGCTATTATCAGTTGCTGCTAGAAATTTATTGGTAAATAGCTCTATGGAATTCTCGCCCTTAGTATTTGCAGAAAGAAATTTAGTATTTAAAGAAGAAGCATCTAAGCTGGACGGATTCAATTCAAAACTACTTATGTTAAATCCTTCGTTATCAGCAACTAAAATTAGCTCCGTGTCTGTGTTGCTTATAAATACATTGGGTATAATTACTGAAGTCCAAGTCTGCCATCCTCCAGTATTTGGAATGTTCTTTGGAGCTGTAATATGTGCCTTGTTGGTTTCAAAATGAAGAATGCCGTCTCCTGTTTCGGATGCAACCCTCATATGTATATTATACAAACCACTATCTTCAACTGCTATACTATACTTAGTCCATTCTCCTGTACCAATCCAAGCCACATTAATACCATTTGTGTTGATATTATCTTCACACACCTGCAAGTCTACACCATCATTTCTATATGTCCACCCAGTATTCCATGGAGTAAATGTACCAGTTGACACTTGAAAATTGGCAATCTCATTATCATAGTAGGCAGATCCGTTACGGCCAAGATCAAAGTCTGATGCATAGATAATTCCAGGTATAGAATGCGGCATGTTGTAAGGAAGAGATGATTCAGAATCTATTTGCCTAAACATGGCATCGATCACATCTTTAAGGTATACACAATTTTCTATTTTTAATCCTTCTGCAATATTCATTAGCGCTTCTGTGGCAAACGCTTGGGATGGTTTTGTGCCCATACCACTATTCCAATAATTAAGTAAGGTTTGGTATTCAGGTGTCATAGGCACTGACAATGGTCCTGCAATAGATTCAATTTTTTTCATAGGCCACCATGCCCATCCTATTTCTAAATCTTCTAGTAGACTTATAGCCTCAGTAAACCATACATTGGAGTTCTCTCCACTTTCACCTAGATATAAAGGGACATTGAAACTTTCTCTCAAATCTAAAAAGGACTGTAAGGAGGCTTTGTCATTTGTAGACCAATATTTGTGTGGAGAATACACCATGTTGTCATCCCATGGAGGCGTTAATCCAGTAAAATCATTAGCAAACCAGTTACCTTCTATAAAAATTATGTGGTCCCTATCTACAGTTCTGATTGCCTCGGTTATTTCCTCATATATATTCCTCAGCGCCCTCCCTCCAGGCAAGTTCCAATTGGGTTCATTTAGAAGATCATAACCGGCTACCCACTCTTCATCTCTGTATGTTTCAGCCAGTTTTTTCCATAGAGCCACAGTTTTATCTTGATTTAATTCACTCTCCCATAGTGATGGTTTGGATCTGTCATAATCAGATATGCCTTCATCCTGACCTTGTCCTCCAGGCGCTGCATGTAGATCAAGGATAACATACATCTCATTGGCTTTGCACCAGGCTATTAGACTATCTGTCAGTTCGAACCCTCTGTCCAGCCAAGTATGTTCTCCTTCTATTGGTTCATCTTCTATAGGTAAGGTGTATAAGTTATAATGCATGGGTAACCTAACAGAATTGAATCCCCAGGAGGCTAATGAATCTATGTCTGCTCTTGTAACATGATTTTCCAGCCAAGCTTCATAGAATAAGTCTGTATTTTCTTCACCAATGAGATCCTCTATAGATTCTCTGATTTTATGTTGGGCATTTGCAAACTCAGCTGTTTGAAGCATGTATCCCTCTTGAAGCATCCAACCACCCAGACCCATTCCTTGTAATAGAATAGTGTCATTATTCTGATTAACAATAGCCTGTCCATTGGTTTGTAAAAGATGCTGGCTACTTAGAATTCCAGTATATAGGCATAGAATAGTTATGCTATACAGACTAGGCTTATACAAGTATGTCTTGATCATGATAGATTCTAAGATGATAAAGTTCTCAATTTAGGTAATATACACCAAGGTGTTTGGTAAGGAGACTACATTTTAATCTGATTTATTATAATCATACTTTGATTACTGTATTGGACTTGTTGATCTAGGGAAGTCTAAGAATACTTTTGTGCCATGACCTGGTTCTGATTTGATGTCAATGTTGACACCAGCAAGTTTGGACAATTCCATAGAAATCTTTATCCCAATTTCAGAGCCTTGTCCTTGAGCTCTAATATTTCGTTCTAGTGATTTTTCTTGGGTTGATTTTTTTTCAAGGATGCCGATACCCTTATCTTCTATC
>CAZPUF010000216.1:3268-4652 GCA_964589705.1 uncultured Saprospiraceae bacterium
ATGACGTTTATTGGAATTTTAAAAATATTTGAAGTTAACGAAGGTTTGTGGGGGTCAGATATAATTTCTAAGTTATGTTCACCATATGGAAGGCTATTTAGATTAAGTGTATTGCCAGAAATTTCCACCCACTTATCAAACAAGCCTTGGATGCGATAATTAAAATTCCGATCTCTATTGTTCGCTATATAATTAGTGGAAAGATCTATGCTGACGGTATGGTCATCATCTTGAAATTCTATATTATTACTTTTGATTATGTGCGGAAATAAATTTTCGATAGTAGCATTCTTCTTAATTTTTTGAGCACCAATAATTCTTATGTCAATATTATTCTTTATGTCAATTGTGTTTATACTATCAGGATTAAAACAAGTATATCCATTCAATCCGCCAAAATAAAATTGATTGTTCTCTTTGTTTTCAAAAAAACTAAACTTGTTGAATTCTTTATGTGAAATACCATCCTTAACCGTAAAAGTATATATCGCATCATTGTTTTTGTCTAGACAATTTAAGTTTTGGTTTGTAGATATCCATAATCGATTCTTCTTATCTTCTAGAATGGCATGTACATCATTTTGAGATAATCCATTTTTGTCATCGAAGTAATTACTCTCATTAGTTTCTATATTCCATTTAATCAGTCCATCCTTTCTAGTGCCTAGCCATATGATGTTATGATCTGTCTTGTCAATATGAATATGCTGTAAGTAATGATTTTTCAGACCAGTTTTTTTTACATAAAAGGAATCTATTTTATGATTATAGATAAGTAAGCCGAGTGAACTTGCCAGCCATAATTCATCATTGTATTCCAATATTTGATTGATAGCTAGTTCATTTGTCCCACTCACTCCTAGATTCACTTCTTGTATATTTTCAGCCACTAAATTGTATAGGCCATTACTGCCACCAATATATAGGATGCTATCAAATGAGGACCTGTGAATACAATTACTTCTGGGAGGGTACTTTCCCCAATATTCATAGTATTTTATCTCTTGGTCATCTAGGTCTATTTCTCTTATGCCTTTTACTACATAGCCAGAACTTAATAATTTCGAAGTGTCTAAGGGGTCTCTATAATGCATAGTAGCCAAGGTTCCGAGATCTACTTCATTTAGAAAGCGGAGATCATATCGTCCTGAAGGCGATTGTATTAGTTCTTGCTCATTTTTTTTGTACGCTGTGAGATCCTTACTCATATAAAGTGCTCTGACACTGTGGGTCTTTGTGTCGTCTTTGTAGTTGGATATGGCTTTGAATAAACTAGATTTATTATCCAGAACATAGATGCCAATGTTTGTCGTAAAATATGTCAGATTGGAATTGGATATAAGTAGGTCAAATACCTTTCGCTCATTAAGCGTATTGATGATTT
>CAZPUF010000217.1:0-4652 GCA_964589705.1 uncultured Saprospiraceae bacterium
CTATATACTTCATGATATCATCCTTGATATAAATCTTAGAGACAGCTTCTTTCATTGCAGATATCTCAGACTTAGATACAACTGATGATATAACTGACACATCTGGCACGCCTATATCATTGCTGAATCTTTCGAGTATCGATATTTCATTTTTAATAGAAGGATACCCTAAGGTTATCTTCATTAGAAATCTATCCAACTGGGCTTCAGGTAATCTATATGTCCCTTCTTGCTCCACTGGATTCTGTGTAGCGATTACCATAAATGGTGCATCCATTTCATAGACTTCGCCATCATAAGATATTTGCTTTTCCTCCATCACCTCGAAGAGTGCAGACTGTGTCTTGGCAGGTGCTCTGTTAATCTCATCTATCAGGATGAGGTTAGAATATATTGGGCCCTTTTTAAATACAAAGACAGATTCTTTCATATTGAAGACAGAGGTACCAATGATATCTGTTGGCATCAAATCTGGCGTAAATTGAATTCGAGAGAATCCTGCATCCACTGTGCGGGCCAGCGTTTTGGCAGATAACGTCTTTGCTATACCTGGCACTCCTTCAAGCAAGACATGCCCATCAGACAACATACAGACGATCATCAGCTCTAAAACTTCTTGTTGGCCAATAACAAGCTTACTACACTCCTTAAGTATACCATCTATTTTCTGTTGGATGCTGGCAATATTACCATCTTGCTGCGACACCTCGGACGGCTCACTATAATTGGGTTCTGAATAGCCCTGTGTAATCGGCGTTTTCTCAATGTGACCTTCTAGTGAGTCATCATGAGAAGGCATTTCATCATTTCCTGTTATATCATCTGTATGATCTGACATTATTTGCAGCTTTTATAAAATGAATTAATATCTGTATATAATCTTATTAGTTGATCATCATCAAAAGCGTAATTATCAGCTTGTTCAAATTTAGCAATTAGTGATTCTATATTTGCGATAGGTACTTTCGACTTTCTAGACAATTTACTAGCATAATCAGGTAACTCGGGAGACAAGAAATATTTGCGTTGCATCCGATTATAGAATACCTTTTTCATATGGGGTACTAGTTTTTCATTCTGGTTTTGTGCTTTGAAGACATCACTTATGGTATGCACATAATCAAGGCTAGTGTTCTTTACATATTCTTTGACTGGAATAGGTTTTTGCTTCCGTTTAGATGAAAAGAAAACATAAATCAAGCATCCTAATAAAGTAAGATAATAAGCATACTTAAGAGAAGGTTGGCTCAGGATGTACTTAAGTATAGAATCCTCATTATTTCCTGCATTGATATTGCGGCGATTCCATTGGTGAAGTACTATACTGCTTGCAGGGATTTCAGAAAAGGTTCGATTAAAATTAGGAAGATATATATTCGTTAATGATACATCATTTGTCAAAATATTAGGCATACTGTGTAGATATAGTGACCCACCATTTACATGGTACTTTCGGAATATATCAAGACTATCTTGGATATAGGCTATGCCTGTAGCTCTGCTTAACTCTCGGTGATCATAGTCATCCACTAGTGTAAAATCTTTTGTAGGATTTTTGAAATATCTAGCGCTACTTACATTCAAAAAAGACTTTGCAACATTGCTGACATCATAGTAAAAACTATCTGGTTCCCAGTGGACTGTAATTAAAGTATCTGTTATAACAGCAGTCCTACTCTCATAATTTTCCATCAAATCATTTAAGGAAAAAGAGGTACTAGAAAGCAAAACATTCTTGCCCCTCATTAAATATGACTTTATGAGCTTAACATCTGTAGAATCCAGCTTTACTCTATTTTGGAGTAGCACCATTAAGTCTTCATCACTTGATTCTAGGTATTCAAAATTATCAGACTCAACTGCACGTACATTATTTTCCCCAAAACTTACCTTAAGCAATTCTCCCAATAACAATAATCCACCAGCATCTTTCTCTGTATAATCAAAACTCCTTGTTTGCTTTATTTTTGGAACACTATCTATTCGAAAAAAAATAGACATAATCAATAGTATGATTATAAGTACACACAGCAATATTTTGTGAGATTGTTTCATCCAATAGAGTTATTGAATTTATTCATTGCTGTATCATAAGCTCTAAAGCGTTGCACATCTAACTCCACATCTCCATACCATACCAGTTCGTAGATGGATGCGGTTCTTCTAAATGATTGTCTCAGGGAGACATCATTCAATTCCCTTGTATAATCTCTATTTGTTTTTTCCTTTTCCCATTCTATCAGATTATTCGCAGATAATTTTTGTAATGACTTTATAAACATCATCCGTATAGCTAACCTATAATTTCCATTTGCAAGAGCTGCTTTGTACTCAGCATCAGCGTCTATTTCTTCTATATTCTCTATTTCGTCTGACATGACATCATCATGTACTTTGACGTCTTTGTCAATCTTAATATTATTGAATACCATATAGAGAATAACTATGATAAGTACAATGACCAGCACATATGCCAAGAGTCTTAATAGCCCCAAAGAATTCAACAATCCAGACCCTTTCCTTTTCTTTTCCTTTGGTAAAGCTTTAAATCGATCTCTAAGCACTAAGACTCTCTTAGTCTTATCGTATCCCAATTTATCCTTGGCCTCCAAATATTGACTCTCCTTAACTTGAGAAAACTCTTGTTCTTGCGCACAAAGCACTGTAACTGAAAAGATAAATAGGGCAATATGTATGACGTATCTCATAGCCATCAATACAAAGATTGTCTTATCCCAAATTTGTCCAATCTTGCCTTGAGATCAATTGCATCAACCAAACTTGAGACTGCCGTGTATCTGTATATGTATGCATAAAACAGGAAGGGCAGCGGTAAACAAATAGCTATAAACCAAAATACATGGGTTACAAAAACCTCGTCTGCTTTATAATTGCCAAAGATGTTATGCCATCCTACAAAATCTGTTACAATCTCAGCCACTCCTGATACTTGTAGTAATGCGAACATTAAATAGACCACAATAAATATACCCGTCACTGGCAAAAAAGAAAACCAATGCTGAAAACTAAATGAATACTTCTGTGGAACAGTTTTCCAAGTAAATCGGTCATTTAATATTTCTTCAAAAATGATAAAAATGAAATGGGGCGGAATAATCAAATTTATAACCCATACTATTGGATTATAAATAAAAAAGTAGGAGAAAACAAATATTGCAGAGAAAGGCAATATTTGAAAAAAGTACTTTTTTATATGCTTCAATTTATTGACACCAGACATAATCTCATCCTTCATCGTCATCATAAGAATGACAAACATAAAAGTCATAAGTATCCATAGGACAACACCATATATAGAAGATCCCTTAGTCCAAACCGTAAGACTAAAACCATCGGGTATTCCAAACTCTGAAATCAGTAAAAACTTAAGAATAAAATATAAAGCAACACACAAAATTCCAACGGCCGGAAGTAGAAAATGAAATAAATATACCCCCAGCGCTAGTCTTGTTCTCGCCAGACTCTTTGCCATACTTGTGGCGAAGGTAGAGTAAGTATACTTTTCGGTATTTATATTTTCTATTTGTGTTGGCTCAATATAACTATCTTCAAAGTTCATTTGGCCTGACCTAGCATAATAAATTGGGTAGATTACAAATACCGCTAGGATAAATAGTAATGACAATAAAATAATCAGCACCTTTAATATGGTAGGCATGTCCGTAAGTCTTGTAACAAAGGACTCCAAAAATCCAGCGATTACGAATAAAGGCATTAATGCTAGGATGATTCTCAGCGCTCTCTTTGCTGATAAGATCAATGACGTATTTCTATTATAGGATCGAGGGAAAAGCAGACCATTGCCTAATATAATACCTGCAGCCCCGGCCAGTATAATTGCTGATATCTCAATCGTACCATGAATCCAAATAGTGAGAAATGAAGTGAGAAACAATCCTTTTTTGTAAAAGAAATATTGAAAGGTACCAACCATCACACCATTAGATATAAGGACAAGTATGGTCCCGAAACTTCCAAAAAGACCCAAAACAAAGCATAGGAAAGAAACTCTTATATTATTCATAGTAATATACATGAACATAGAACCTTGTTCCATTTTCTTGTATACCGCCATAGGATCTTCATTATTAATATTATCCTCTGTCATACTTACATATTCGTAACCCAATACTGTCTCTGCAAAATCAGGGACATTGGCTGAAGAAACAACACCAATAAGTATTGCTGAGGCAAATACTATAAATGAAACATAAAAAGCCTTCCTTGACTTATAAATCTCTTGTGGTAGTGTGTGCTTATAGAAATTAATAATATCCGATAGGCTGAATTTTTTTTTCTTTTTCTTAATACTGTCAAGTACTTCTTGAGTCAAATTATTAAGATAAAGTCTTATCGATCTTTGTGGATAATAGGTTCTTGCATATGCCAAATCACCAGACACTTTCTCAAACAAAAACAACAGCTTATCTGCGTCCTTATTGGGATTCTTTAGCAATTCTTCTAGCCTATGCCAATCAGCTTCGTTCTTCTCAATGAAAGTTGATTCCTTCACGCTTTTAGTTTCTATACTTGTTAGAACAATATAATCAGAATTATACTATAGAGATGACTATGTCAATAATAATTATATTTAATGTATGGATAGCTTGGAGATAACAACTTCTCACAAT
>CAZPUF010000218.1:0-4640 GCA_964589705.1 uncultured Saprospiraceae bacterium
ATGCTGGACAGCTTATGGTATTAGGTGGACAGATTACGACTGAGTTCGGAGAAGCAATAGAGGCTGTAGAGACTAGACTAGAAGCAAGCTCGCCAGCGATGAATAATATGGAGCCAACGGATGAAAATGGAGAATTCGTCTTCGATGGGTTACCGACTTCCATGGATTATAAGTTGGTGCCATTCAAGAATGTTGACCATAATAATGGTGTAAATACAATTGATATTATCCATATGCAACGTCATGTACTTGGAGTGGATCGACTAAATAGTCCATATAAAGTCATTGCCTCTGATATCAATAATGATGAAGTTACCAATGGGCTTGATTTGATACAACTCAGGAAATTTGTTTTGGGATCTGTAGATACTTTCTACAATAATACCTCATGGCGATTTGTGAGTGCAGAGCAGATACTGAGTGATACTTTACATCCTTATCCATTGGAAGAAGTCAGATATGTCAATGATATATCTGATATGAATAGGGAAAACGATTTTATAGGTGTCAAGATAGGTGATGTAGATAATTCTTTGACTCTAGGATTTAATCAGAATGTGTTGGATAGCAGGTCTAATACTAACATATATTACACTTTGCAAACTACTAGTGTAGAGCATGAGTATCTCATACCAATCTTTACCAGAGATATTGGTTTGATATATGGATTCCAATTCAAACTTAAATTGACTCAAGGAAGTATTGTAGATATTCTACCTGGAAGCGTGGATATCGTTTCAGAGAATTATTACATGAGTACAGATAGTGAAATTGCTTTTAGTTGGAATGGTGATAAAGGAGCGGTAAGTGATAGGACGATACCATTATTTTATCTTAGTGTCAAAGAGCTTGAAGATCAGTCAGTTTCATTATCACTGATGAAGGAAAAGCCATTGGCAGAGATGTATATAGGAGACTTACTGTCCAAGAAAATTCCAACACTTTCATTGTATGAAGGAGATGAATCATCAGATTTTATTCTTTATCAGAATGAACCTAATCCATTTAAAGATGAAACAGCAATCAAGTTTTATCTACCAGAACCGCAGAGAGTTACTATAACTTTCTATGGACATGCTGGTCTAGAGATTTATAGCCTAGAAGATAATTACGAAAAAGGAGAGCACACAATTAATCTGTCTGCAAGAGATTTGGGATATAGTAGTGTTGTATATTATAAACTTAGCAGTGGATTGTATGCGGATACAAAGAAGATGATTATAATCGATTAGAACAGCTTGCTGGTCAAAATTTAGAAAATAGAAGAGGCTCACATATTCTGTGAGCCTCTCTTTTTTACTGACATTAAAAATCGATTTAGGATATATTCGATTTTATAACAATTAAGGAGCTGTGGATCTTGTGTAAGCAAAACCGCCACCTTTATTAGCATCCCACGAAGTGAAGGTCAAAGATAAAATGATATTATCTTGATCTAATCTCATAACTAAAGGTATGCCAACAACTCTTTGAGGACTACCTACAGCACTTCTGAATGACGTAAAGGTTAGATTATTTGCATCAGCTATGTCACCAACAGCCCATGAAGTGCCTGATGGACTTACATCTTTGTTCGATGCGCTTTCATTTACAATATTGAAAATCTCACCTCCTGCTGTACTTCTTGTTATCCAAACATTCCCAGTTATTCTGTCTTGATTAGTTTCATCATTGTGGTCTGTGTCAGTAGCTTTAGAAAATGTAATATCTGGCCCTGTCCATATTCGAGTCTCTGTCTCTCCACTACCACCCATGGTTGGCTCTTCCTCTTCTTCGCTGCAGGCTACTACGAATACCAAACCTAACATCATTAATAAATAAGTAAAATTTTTCATAAAATATTTTTAGTATGTATAAATATTATCAAACAATTTGAGTTTGAGTTTATTTCTCTGTCCTATCTCCTTGCAACCATATGCCATATCTTGAATGGCCGCCGAAAGCTGGAGTGCTCTGCTCTATTACTGGAAAAAAGGAACTTTGGTTGCGTTGTGGTTCATGTTGATACCACACTGTGATTGTTAATTGGTCAGGTACCTCTAGATTCGAATTGTAAGGAATAGATAAGAATGCACCATCACCAGACAATTCAATACCTTCACCAGATTTGCCTGCGGCTAAGGTTACGTCAGTATTTTCTATAATATGGTTAAAGGCAGACTTGTCCTGGATGTTCCCATTGTTCATTGTCAGATGAAGAATGAGATCATCATTGATTTGTGAGCATATTGAATAAGGAAGAATTCCTAAGAGAATTAAGATTAGATATTTCATGCATTATCTACTGAAGCGCAAAGATGACTATTGAGAGATAAAAGATTTTTGAGCTATAAAATTGACCCAATTGTCACTGCTGACTCCCATTAAGGTAAATGAATAATTGCTGCCCAACTCTAGAGGCTGTGGTTGACCTGTTCTGGTGACATTAAATACTACATTATCCAGATTGTAATATTGAAAGCGCTTCTCTTCTGTATAAGTCCCAGAAAAGGCATTATCCTCTCTGTCACTTATCACATGAAAGAATATGGTGTTTTCTCCAAATTCACTTTCTGTCCACGTAAATGTTGGCTCTAATGGTGTAGATAGGTCTACTTGACAAAAGTCTGGCGAGAAATCTGTTGGCTGGTCGTTTGTCTTGAGTTTGATAGCCTTACTGTACCAAAGGGTGTCTCCATTTATAAATGAAACCCTTGCCCATACATCTCTGTCAGGTTGAGGCCTCGGGTATCTCAATAAGAATCCATTGAACAGTGCTTCTCTGTCTGTCTCTATGACATTATATAGTGATAGATCTAAAGGATCGGCATCATCAGTACTTGTCTCATAATATCTGAATGTATGTGCTTCTAATTCAGGATATAAAAAGATATTGAGTGGGAATGCGACATCCTCCAAAAAGTCAGGTTGTCCACCAGCAGCACATGCGACCAATTCATTGAATGGCGTTAGCATGGGATTATTGTCGATATGGTCCTGTAACGTAGCTTCTGACTGATCTTCTCGACAACCAGCAAATAGTATTAGACTAATTAGTGTATAGTAAAAGACCTTCATAGATTTCTGTACAACTAAAACTCATTGGACAAAGATAAGTTTGGTCTGAGTATTGAATTTTTACACCTTTTGTCATTTAGAATAGGATTCATACAGCAGTAAGTTGGGTTTTCTGGCTATCTTAAAGCAATGATTTTCAGCTAATTATTTAGGCTATCTTATTAATCCATAAAAATCATGCAGAATAAAAAAATCATCAGTTTCTCTATTTCGATAATAATCATGCTTGCAAGCATAGCTGCGTATGGATGCAGTTGTTATGCGCCTCCTTCATTTTGTAAACATGCGCAAGTTATCAATAGTAGGGGGATGGAATTTATTTTTGTTGGATCCATGATCTCCTCTCAAGAAATTAGCCGAGAGGAGCATGCTTTCCAGTACAGCATAGAACGTGTGATAGGAGGAGGAGTTGTGCAAGGCCCATCGACTTTATTTACCAATCAAACATTTGAGAATACAGATACTACGGTCTGGTTGCTAGGAGGGACAGCTGATTTGTGTTTTAGATGGATAGGAGAACGGGCTATTATTGCAGTCGAGTATATAACAGATGCTGGCTATAATGTCAGCGTTTGCAGAAATGATTTCCTTAAAATTGATGATGAAGAAATGGTTGAAGGAACGCTGCTGGATAGTTTGGAAACCATTAAATTATCTGTGGATGATGTAGACCAGTTAGTCAATGATGGGAATTGCAGTATTAGAACAAATACAAAAGATATACAGGCCATAAAGGACGAGATAGTTGTTAGCACATTCTCTTATGGCAATGAGATTATTATTACAGCAAAAAGCCCTGATTTATATGGGTTGCCAATTAGTATACACGACACCTACGGTAGGCAATTATTGACAAGTTACATAACAGAAGAAGTAACCTATGTGGATGCACCACCCATTCCAAGTGGACTTTACTTCGTGACCATTTATTATAGAGAAAGTCGGGTTGCATTTAAGGTGTATAGGAATTAGTATTCAACTCGATCATATCGAAGCAGGATAATAGCTATTCTGTACAAATAAATCTCAAAAAGGTGGATTTGGAAAAGGAGATTTCGATTTGAAAAAGGATAAAATAAGGGCCCACTTCCGCGAGCCCCTAATCATCAAAACAGATTTTTACGAATCTTAAAACTTTATTGGAATTCTAGCTCTTGTCTTTTCCCAAGCGACAACTAAGTGCACTTCATTATCTGATTGCTCTTCGAAGATGATATTAAGTACTTCCAAGTCTTCACTGTCCATCTCCACCTTAGAAGTGTACTTAAGTACGTCCTTAGATTCATCTCTGTTGGCATGCCCCCAAGAAGGTCTGTCAGTGTTAAAGATAAATTCCCAAGTGTCTTGATTGACCATTGCATAAAGATTGTAACTACCTCCACGAAGCTTTTCTCCATTGATAGTTACATCAGAAAAGAATGTCACTTCAGTAGATTCATTAGCGCCAACTCTCCATAACTTCCCATACTCTAACATCTCACCGAAAACTTTTCTGCCTTTTTTCTGCGGTCTTCCATAAGTCACTTTGATTTTAGGATCAGAATTAGCTAATTCATCACCTGCTAGGTAATTCTGAAAAGCAG
>CAZPUF010000219.1:0-4636 GCA_964589705.1 uncultured Saprospiraceae bacterium
TTTATATTTCTTGAACTGTTCTATTATAAAGTTGGATTTTGCCATTTTGGTATTATTATAAGTTGGTGTTACGTAAGAATCTAAAAGTACAAATCATAGCTGACTAAAAAATAATAAGCAGAATGATTTTGAACGAATTATAAAAGGTAGATAATGAAAAATGCCGTTATTCTTATTTTTTTGCCTTCCGATATTTGAAAAGGGAGATTAGTATTGTTTAGTTTGCCTTTCATTACCAATGACACAAAAGAGAATTAACATTGCCATAGATGGCCATTCTTCTTGCGGCAAGTCCACTCTAGCCAAGCAACTGGCCGCTGCACTGGGATATCTATATATAGACTCAGGTGCTATGTATAGAGCAGTCTGTCTTTACTTTCTTCAAAATGACATAAACCTCTCTGATAAAAAGCAGGTCAGCATGGCACTGGACCAGGTTAATATAAGTATGGAGAACAATGAGGGCACCTTCCTGATCCAACTCAATGGAAAAGATGTTACCAATAGAATCATCCGACTGGATGTATCTAGCAAGGTATCGGAAGTGGCAGCACTAAGTATCGTCCGACGGAAATTGGTGGAGATTCAAAAGCAACAAGGCATCCATAAGGGGGTAGTCATGGATGGTCGTGACATTGGAACAGTCGTATATCCTAGCGCTGAACTCAAACTCTTTGTCACTGCCGAAATTGAGGTCAGAACTCAACGTCGATTTATAGAACTTAAGGAAAAGAATATGGAAACACCTTATGATGCTGTCAGACAAAATCTGATGCATCGCGACCATATTGATAGCACACGAGAAGACAGTCCGCTTAAGCAAGCAGAAGATGCGATACTTTTGGATAATAGTTTTATGAATCGCGAGGAACAATTATTTCTCTGTCTCAAATTAGCCAAAGAGCGAATACTGGGATAACATCCGAATTGACTTGTAGTCAGCACTCATCATGTAGAATCAAAATTTAAAAAGGGCTCACCCGAAGGTAAGCCCTTTATAAAAAGACATCAGTTAGACTTTGTATTTGTCTTTATCTAAACACGGTGATATCACCTGCTTCTATTTCAGGTCTTTCTAATGGACCACCTTCGTCTACTACAAGATTGATCACATAGACATACACACCTTGTTCTACATCAGCTGCGCCGTCATTACCCCAACGGCCTGTAAATCCAAGATCCCAAACTTGTCCCGTAGCATCTGGATCAGAATCATCCATGACATCTACCGCAGGATCTAATTCTTTAATATAGATGAGTTCTCCCCATCTGTCATAGATGGCTACATCTCTTACAGTGACACTTCCTTGAGTAAACATGGTCCATCTTGAGTTTTCTGCATCAGCCTGTGCCGAGATCACATTAGGGATATACCATCTTTCGAAATCTATGATAGTAATATCACGATCATCCGTTAAGAAACAGTTATCTGCAAAAAAGACCTGAACACTCAAGTTAAAGTCTCTACCTAATGAGTCCAAGTTAGCCACTATATCAATAATAGATTGCTCTTCAGAATTGATAACTACTGGTACGCCATCTATAGACCAAATCACATCTGTAGGCTCTGCTTCTACACCGCCTAATTCGAAAGTAAACGTACCATTCTCATCAACCATCAATGTTTCATCACCGACGATATTCACCTCACCTACAGGTGCAGCTTCGACTGGAATCGATTGCATGTCAGAACAACCATTGGCATCGGTTACAACCATATTATAGATTCCAGGTCCTGGTATAGTGTATACCGGATCTGCTTGTGTTGGTGGATTATCCAACCACTCATAAGTATATGGCTCTGTACCACCTACTGCTTCTATCGTGATAGTCGGTGCTTCATCGAATATACAATCAGCTGGATTCGCAGTAATACCCAATATTCTTGGTCTCTCATATACCTCGAAATTATACATCGTCGTATATTCACAAGGAGGATCTCCACTCGCTGTAGTATAAGTGGCCGTATAAGTAATATCTATTACACCTGGTTCCAAGTCACCTACAGTAACAGCTCCATTAGACTCATTTACTGCCGTACTATTACTTACCCATATCTCAGTGAGATTACCTGCAGGAGGTGTACCTTGGAATACCTCTGCGCCTGGCAGTGTAAAATCAGCACCATCTTCATCACAGAAGCTTGGCAGATCTACCACAACCGGCGTCAAAGAAGGGCAATCAGAAGTCTCACATTCTACTGAGGCAGATGGTGCAGTCAGACATAGGTCTGGTTGATTAGGAAGAATAATAGGTGTAACGACAATAGTGGCAGGGAGATCTGGAGGTAGATTTTCTGCTAACCACATCAAGTTTGGTGTAGTCTCAAGTCCGCCGCCATTTACGCTAATTTCATATCCTACTGCCCCATCGATTTCGTTCCAAATAAATGTAACTGAAGATATTGTTACCTGACCACAACTCACCACAAGTGTTTGTGACGGTCTTACATTAAATGATATATCAACCGTATTATCACATCCAGATGCACTTTCTTGAGTCAAGGTTATCGTCTTCATTCCCTCATCATCATATCTCACTGTGACGTTATCCGGGAAGTTGTCTGCTCCCAATACTACACCATCATCATAATCAAGCATACTTGTTACTTGAGGATCAATAATTGCTGGTCCACTCACAGTCACTAAATCGCCTTGACAAATATCATCAATAGCAACGATCGCTGGTGTAGGTCTGATATTGACTTGTATCTCTAACATCTCAGGGAAAACACATTCCGCTGGGAAGTTAGCATCTACAAACTCAAACTCTATCTCATATAGTGCACTGACTTCTGTATCATCAGGGGTAAACAATCCATTGGCATCTACTCGTGTATCCAGCCAATTAATCGTACCTGGAAGGACATCCCCATTTAGGTCAAGTACATCTCCTACAACTAATTGTATAGGTGCATCACCTGCTTCCCAACATTGAGGATCTTGTACTGGTATATTGAACTGTGGCACCATGCAGCTGGTAGCTATACATTCCCGTCTCTCTGACATACCATTACCACAATCCACATCACTATTAAGTGCCGTAATCACGACTTCTACGACATCATCCTGATTTAGATTATCTATTACTGTCATGGTCACAGATGGGTCCATTATCGTATCTGGATCATTTGTGGTACCGTTAATAGTTACAACAACTTCATATCCTGTAATACCTGTAACCTCTGTCCATTCAAAAGTGACAAAATCAAGACTTGCAGCTCCACAGGTTATCGGTGACATGTCAGGGACACCTGGACAAGGAGCCTCACATCGTAATGTCTCTGCCGGCAAAGTACATCCTTGCTGTGGATGAATTGGTTGTACTGAAAGCTCATATTGTTCCATGGATCCCAGATTATTGACTGTAAAAGACAACGCATCTGTTCTTTCTATAAATATTGGATTAGCAGGATCTGTCACATTGACTAATTCAAATGAATCTAAATTAGTAATAGCATCCCATGAGAAGGTAATCATGCCTGGTGTCATCGGGCAATCATCAAAGTCTATACCTGCAAAGGCTGCACAATTACTAGCCATACATAGCTCTGGATCACTAGTGGCATTACAACTACCACTCGCAAAATTATCATTGATTGCAGTCACAGTGACAAGCACTCGATCACCTTCATTCAACGCATCGTTTTCATATTCTAATAAATCATTAGCGCCATATATAAATGGTGAACCCGGTGCTGCGACATCATTAATGGTGACTTCTACAGAATAGCCAGTCGCTCCTGCAACCTGATCCCAACCTGCTACTATAAAGTCTAATCCAGTATCAAGGCAGGTAACCACAGGTGCATCCAGATCAGGCACTACTTCTATCATAAAGGTGGTCGAATCTTCACAATTCGCTACAATAGAGACTGCTTGTATCAGGTATGTTCCCGGATCTGTAAATCTGATATCTCCATCTGCATTGGCTACTGGATCATCGTCTGTAATCTCACCTAAATCGTAATTCCACCTGATAGAGCCTTCTGGCGCATCCAAGAGTGCTGCTTCATCATTGACACAAACAGGTGTCTCGAACTCAAATGACGGATCTGGAACTGCTAATACCTCATATGGTAAGTTAAATACTCTTTCTGGACACTGTGGGTCAAAAGTATAGGTGACTTGAATATCATAAGTACCCGGTGCTAATCCATCTGTATCAAATTCTCCTGTAGCCGGATCAACGAATCCTGCTGGAGTACTTTCGAATGATAAGCTACCATTAGGCTCAGTGAATGGGAATCCGTCTGCCAATAACAATACACCTGGTGAGTCATTCTCACAGAAATCAAATTCTTGGATCTCTTGGGTCACACTTGCAGGTGGACAGTTTGAAGTCGTGCACGGTACTGGCGCAGATAATTCACTATTAAAGCATGGTGATGGTCCTATGGTCATTACTGTATAGGTAACTGTTGTACCTAATGCCAAACCTGAGGTTGTATGACTGGTCACTGTATCATCATAATCCATCACTGGCACACCATCTTCAAAGACGGTATAGCCTGTTGCACCGTCCACAGGATCCCAGGTAATCTCCAGATCATTCTGACCTTGGTTTCCACAAGTTACACTTGGTGCCTCTAATGGATCTAGTACGTTAAAAGTAGCTCCTAGAGACATAAGTGAGA
>CAZPUF010000220.1:0-4597 GCA_964589705.1 uncultured Saprospiraceae bacterium
GTATTAGCTTTAATTAATATGTTTAGAGTGTAATAATAATGATTTATGAATCTCTTTTATCTGCTTATCAAGGTTAGAAATACTCGTTCCGTCATTTTCTATAACATAATCAGCAAGCTTTAACTTTTTTTCATCTGGCAGTTGCTGATTCATTCTGTTTTCCACTTGCTTTCTAGTGATTCCATCGCGTTTTATAACTCTTTGCAATCTAATCGCCTTTGGAGCGATAACTAAAACAGTAGCGTCAAAATGATTCATTTTATTTTCAAAAATGATAGCTGATTCCTCTAAGACGTAATTTGACTGTTGCTTGTTAGCCCATTCTTCAAAGTCTAACTTTACTTTTGGATGGACCAACTCATTTATGCCTGTTAGAAGCGTCTTATCTTTAAATATTTTCTGAGCGATATAGGGCCTGTTTAATCTTCCATTCCTATGGTAGGACTCCACACCAAGTAAATCTTTAATGTCAGCCTTCAGGTGTTGGTCTTGGTACATCAATCTTTTGGCTTCCTTGTCAGCATAATAAACAGGCACACCCATGATTTCAAATCGCTTTGCCACAAATGATTTTCCAGAACCTATTCCGCCAGTCAGACCAACTTTCAACAATACTTTAATTTTGTACCTAAAGATAATTGAATTAAAGTATGAAAGTAACCGCTGAACTAAGTCTATATCCCTTAACCTCAGATTATGAAGCCTCGATCATTTCATTTATTAAAAGTCTGAAATCCAATGAAGACCTCACTGTACTCACCCATGCTATGAGTACTTTTGTCAAGGGTGACATTAATAGGGTAATGGAGGCGATTGGAGAAGCTACGTCACTTCTATCTAATCATTCTGCCTCTCTGGTTATAAAATTGATTACTAGAGACTTGCCAATAGAGTCCGGCTTTTTAGAATTTTAATACTTATAGTTTTTTGCCTTTTAAAGCCTTTTTGATTGTGGCATCCATTGCCCGTTCAGCTAATGGATTGGTGTAGGTATTTAAATTTTCAATATTGGCATATATCTGATCCTTATCAGTGGATTTGATCGAGGATTCGAGCTGCTGGCGTAGTTGTAATATTTTAGATTGTTCTTCTTGAGTGAGTATGTCTGTATTTTGGTCAGCAAATTTTATAGCTGCTTGTACAAGTGATTGGCCTTCCGTTTGTGCATCAATTAACTGCTTGATCTTCATGTCAGATTCAGCATTCTGGATAGATTCTACCAACATCCTTCCCATCTCTTCTTCAGAAATACCATATTGCGATTGAATCTGCACCTCAGTCGTGGTACCTGATCTTTCTTCTGTAGCTCTTACATTGAGGATGCCATCAGCATCTAGGATAAACTCAATCTTCAGCTTTGGAATTCCAGCTGGCATTGGTGGAATATTTTTTAATATAAATTCTCCAAGTTTTCTGTTATGCTCTACTAATTCTCTTTCTCCTTGATATATAGAAACTTTCAGATTGGCCTGACCATCTACTGAGGTTGTGTAGTTTCTCCCAACGGAGGCAGGTATCTTGGAATTCCTAGGTAAGATTGTATCCATCAGCCCACCAACAGTTTCTATTCCAAGCGATAAGGGAGTTACATCAATCAACAAGGTTTTTGAGTTGCCAGCAAGAATATCCGCCTGAATTGCCGCCCCAATAGCCACAACCTGATCCGGATCAATATCATCGAAGATTGGCCGATTATATATCTCCGCCAATGTTGACTTGATCAATGGAATTCTAGTAGAACCACCAACCATGATAAACTTATCTATATCCTCGATATCAAGCTCTGCATCCTTGATGGCTTGATTAGTCCTGCTAATAGTTTTATTTATAATTGGTGAGACTAAACCATGAAAGGTTTCCTTGGACATGGAAAAATTTACACTTTCATAATGATTATTCTGAGAAAGGTGCTTTTTACACGCCTCTGCTTTTATTCGAAGCGTTTGCGCTAAGAGTTTGTCATCTCTCAGATTGGAATACGTTATACCCATTTCCTTCATCCAATAATCAACTATAACAGCATCTATATCATCGCCTCCAAGAAATGTATCTCCATTGGTACTCAATACGTCATACACTCCACTTTCTAATCTCAATATCGATACATCAAAAGTGCCTCCGCCCAAATCATACACTGCAATGGTTTCACTATCGTCTTTTGTGTTCTGTCCGTAAGCCAAAGCAGCAGCAGTTGGTTCGTTGACGATTCTCAATATATCCAGCCCTGCGAGTTTGCCAGCATCTCTTGTTGCTTGCCTTTGAGAGTCGTTAAAATAAGCTGGTACCGTAACAACAGCCTTGGACACTTCTATATCCAAGAGCAATTCTATTCTTGACTTAAGGTGTTTTAATATCTCAGCGGATAATTCTATAGGTGTATAAAAGTTTTGCCCAACTCGAACTTTCACCAAATTCCCCTCATCATTATCTATGATTTGATATGCTAGTTGACTTCTCTGCGATACTAAATCTTTGTATGAGCGCCCAAGCAATCTCTTGACGCTATATATAGTTGTTTCAGGATCGGTTACCAATCTGTCCTTAGCTGCATCGCCAACTATTAAGCTCCCGTCTTGTGTAAAGTGAATAATAGATGGCACCAAGGCACTTCGTCCATCGTGGTCTTTAGCGATAATAGCTTCTCCTTCTTGCATATAGGCTACCAGACTATTCGTGGTGCCTAGATCTATACCAACAATAACATCAGATTTCTCGATGCTGCCAGTCTTCATGTTAATTGGTATCTTAGTCATATCCTTAGGGAAGACAATCTAAACACGACCTTATCACATATGTTCAAAGATAAATCGACAGTCCTGTTTGTAGTACTTGGTGGATTTTTTATTGCTAATGCAATCATTGCAGAATTCATTGGCGTAAAGATATTTTCTTTGGAAGAAACTTTAGGATTTGGACCAGCAAGTTTATCTTTTTTTGGAGAGAATAAGTTAAATTTTAACCTAACCGCAGGAGTCCTATTGTGGCCGGTAGTATTTATCATGACCGATATTATAAATGAATATTTTGGTATAAAAGGCGTGAAATTTCTCAGTTATCTAACCGTAGGATTGATTTCGTATGCCTTCATAATGATATACATGGCCATCCATTTGACTCCTAATGACTGGTGGGATACAGTAAGTGGCATCACTGAAGAAAAATCCAATAGCTTAATAAGCATGAATCTAGCATTCACTAAGATTTTTGGTCAAGGACTCTGGATAGTGGTTGGTTCATTGGTAGCCTTTTTAGTTGGTCAGATCTTAGATGTTATGGTTTTTCAAAGGTTAAGAACGATTACTCAAGGTCGAATGGTTTGGCTTAGAGCTACAGGATCTACATTAATTTCTCAGTTTGTGGATAGTTTTGTTGTCCTTATAATAGCTTTCTACATAGGTGCTGATTGGGAATTATCTCGTGTGTTGGCTATAGGTACTGTAAACTATATCTATAAATTTTTGATTGCTGTACTATTGACACCTATAATTTATTTAGCTCATTTTTTGATTGACAACTATTTAGGTTATAATCTTGCGCAAAAATTAAAAACTCAAGTTTCAGCGTAATGACAGACGGTTTAACAAATACTGTGCTCATGATAAGACCTGCCAATTTTGGATCTAATCCTGACACCATAGATGATAATAAATTTCAAAATAGCATGTCGCAAGATAGCTCATCTGAAATATCTCAAAAAGCAATCGTGGAATTTGATACGATGGTCAAGGCCTTAACGATTGAAGACATCAATGTTATCGTAATTCAAGACACCAATACTCCCATAAAACCAGATGCCATATTCCCAAACAACTGGATAAGTTCTCATAGTAACGGCACCATAGCTACATATCCAATGATGGCTGCAACAAGGAGAATTGAAAGAAGAGAAGATATCGTTACTAAACTGATTGAGGAGTATGGGTACAAAAAGAGGTACAGTTTTGAATATCATGAGGAAGAAGATATTTATCTTGAAGGAACAGGCAGTTTAGTTTTTGATCGTATAAACAAAGTCGTTTATGCTTGCCTTAGCAAAAGGACCAATATCAAAGTCCTAGAGAAATTCTCGGTACTTTATAATTATGAGAAGGTCGTATTTAACGCGAGTGACAGAAATGGCAATCCAATATACCATACCAATGTTATGATGGCTATTGCTAAAGACCATGTTGTTATCTGCCTTGATAGTATCAGAGACAAAGATGAACGACAAAGTGTTATTAATAAACTCAGCAATAGTGGAAAGGAGATTATAGAAATCAGTTATCATCAAATGGAACAGTTTGCTGGCAATATGTTACAAATCAAAAGTAAACTAGGTGCACCGATTATGCTCATGTCCGGCGCTGCTTATGACTGTCTAAGTAGTAGTCAGATCGATAAATTGAGTAGCTATAGCAAGATTATTCAAATTCCCATTCCAACTATAGAACACTATGGAGGCGGAAGTGTAAGATGCATGGTAATGGAAGTATTTAAGCCTGTATAAATCCTTCCCAACCTCACTATTACGGCTGGCTAAATGCGTATTGTCTTACAAAATCAAAGAAATATGCACCTCACTTGTAACTAAATGAGAAATTTACGACACCATAAA
>CAZPUF010000221.1:0-4584 GCA_964589705.1 uncultured Saprospiraceae bacterium
ATAATTGCCTGAGCAAAGATGATCGGCATCACTCCTGAAGCATTGACTTTTAAAGGAATGAAATCTCTTGCGCCAGCCTGAGGCATACTTGAATGAGTTCTACCTACAGCTCTTTTAGCAAATTGTATAGGTATTCTCCTAACACCTTGAACGATAAGTACGGTGGCAAGTACTACAAAGAACAAAGCTGCAAATTCCAAAATTAGGAGGAAACCACCACCACCATTGATCTGTGAGATGACTTCTGTAGCGAATGATCTTGGTAGTGTTGCGATGATACCTATTGTAATTAATAGAGATACACCATTACCGATTCCTTTATCTGTGATTTTTTCCCCAAGCCACATAGCAAATATGGTACCCGCAGAAAGAATAATAATATTACTAAACCAGAATATCGTTGGGCTAAGCGTTTGTGCTACTGCCCCTGGTTGAGAACTTAAGTATGTCAGATAACCACCACCTTGTACCAAGGTAATAGCTACTGTCAATAATCTTGTAATCTGGGTAATCTTTTTACGTCCAGATTCTCCTTCTTTCTGCTGTAACTTCTGAAAGTATGGTACAGCAAATCCTAATAACTGAACAATAATCGATGCCGTAATATATGGCATGATTCCTAGAGCAAAAATGGCCGCCTGACCGAAGGCTCCACCCGTAAATGTATTAATCAACCCAAGAAGGTCATTTTGATTATTACTCATTGCAGCTTTCAAAGCCTCAGCGTTAACACCAGGTAGAACAATAAAAGAACCAATTCTAAATACTAATAATAATAGCAATGTGAATAGAATCCTTCCTCGAAGTTCGCTAATCTTCCAAATGTTTTGTACAGTCTCAATAAACTTGTTCATTCTTTAATTTTAAAGTAAGGTAACAGAACCGCCTTGTGCCTCGATTTGGGTCTTTGCTTTTTCTGAGATGGCATGCACTTTGACACTAACCTTAGAAGTCAATTCTCCGTTAGCAAGCACTTTAACCTTCTCTCCTTTCTTTATAATTCTCTTCTCATAAAGCGCCTCAATAGTTACTTCTGAAAGCCCGTGCTTTTCAGAAATCTCTTGTAGTCTAGCTAGATTGAGCGCTGTATATGATACCCTGTTAGGGTTTTTGAAACCTTTCTTTGGCAATCTCATCTGGAGTGGCATCTGGCCTCCTTCGAAGGCTCTTTTTCTGCTCCATCCTGATCTTGATTTTGCCCCTTTATGTCCTCTAGTCGAGGTGCCGCCATATCCAGATCCTTGTCCTCTTGCGATTCTCTTTCCCTTCTTTACAGATCCTTTGGCGGGTGTTAATTTATGTAGTTCCATTGTATTACTCTTTTAGTCTAGATAAGTTAAGCGTCTTCTACCTTCAAAAGGTGTTTGACTTTATTGACCATTCCCAATACTTGTGGCGAAGTTTCTTTCACTACAGTCTGGTTCATCTTTCTTAGTCCCAATGCTTTCATAGTATCCTTCTGACGCTTAGGTCTGTCTATGATACTTCGAACTTGGGTTATTTTGATTTTGCCCATAATCTTATCCTTCAAATAGTTTCTCTAATGTTATTCCTCTTTGTCTTGCAACTTCATGAGGACTTCTCAACCTCATTAATGCATCCACTGTAGCCTTAACTACATTGTGTGGATTAGATGACCCTTGAGACTTAGCCAATACATTCTGAACGCCTGCACTTTCAAGTACTGCTCTCATGGCACCACCGGCGATAACACCTGTACCATCTGCAGCTGGCTTGATTAGTACCTTTCCTGCGCCATACTTTCCTTTCTGCTCATGAGGTATGGTACCGTTAATAATAGGCACTTCCACTAAGTTCTTTCTTGCATCCTCAACTGCCTTTGCAATACATTCTTGTACATCTCTTGCCTTTCCTAATCCATGCCCTACTTTTCCTTTTCCATCACCTAAGACGACTAGAGCTGAGAAGCTAAAAGTTCTACCCCCTTTGGTTACTTTCGCCACTCTCTGCAAGCTTACCAGCTTATCCTTTAAGTCAGATGTTTCTACTGGTCTCTTTCTATTTCCTTTATCGTTGCGTTGCGCCATTACTTATAAAGTTCTAAGTTTTGAATTAAAATTGTAGGCCACCTTCTCTGGCAGCATCAGCAAGTGCTTTTATTCTACCGTGGTAAAGATTTCCTCCTCTGTCAAAGACAACTCTTTCTACATTTTTACCTTTTGCTTTACCAGCAATATCACTTCCAACTTTCTTTGCAGAATCTAGATCGCTACCCGCAGAAAGTGCTTTAGAATTAGCTTCTGCTATGGTAACTCCATTTAAGTCATCTATAATTTGACAGTAGATATACTTGTTACTTCTAAATACCGATAATCTAGGTACATCTGGAGTACCTTGAATTTTCTTTCTGATACGGTATCTAATATTACGTTTAGTAGACGTCTTTGCCATAACTCTATTAATTAAGCGCCAGCTGTTTTTCCGGCTTTTCTTCTAATTTGTTCTCCTTTAAATCTTACACCCTTACCCTTATACGGTTCAACTTTTCTAAACGATCTGATTTTCGCAGCCACTTGTCCAACTAATTGCTTATCGTGGCTATTAAGGATGATCGTCGGCGGTGATCCTTTTTCCATTTTGGTTTCTACCTTTACCTCATCAGGTACATAGAAAAATATTGGGTGAGAATATCCCAATGCGATCTCTAAGAGATTCCCACTATTAGATACTCTGTATCCGACTCCTACCAGTTCCAATTCCTTAGTCACTCCATTGCTGACACCTTCTACCATATTCGACAACAAAGATCTGTAAAGACCATGCATTGCCTTGTGTCTCTTTTGTTCTGTAGGTCTTGAGAGACTAAGTGTACCATCTTCGATCTTCAACTCTAAATCTGGATCTACTTGCTGTATCAACTCACCTTTAGGTCCTTTGACGGTCACAAGATTTCCTTTTGAAACATCGATGGTAATTCCACCAGGAATAGATATCGGCGCTTTTCCTATTCTAGACATAACTTTATATTAATGTACGTAACAAATAAGTTCACCTCCCACATTCTCTCTAGCAGCTTGCTTGCTAGTCATCACCCCTTTAGAGGTAGAAACGATATTAATACCAAGACCATTTATAGCTCTTGGCAAAGCATCTGCCCTGACGTATTTTCTAAGTCCTGGCTTACTCAATCTTCCTATCTTCTTGATGACAGGATCTTTTGTTTTGCTGTCATATTTAATGGCAATCTTAATCGTGCCATGTTTTCCAGCCTCATCATCAAACTTATACTTTAAAATATAACCTTGATCATATAAGATTTCGGTAATGCTCTTCTTCATCCTTGATGCAGGTATTTCCACAATCTTGTGTCTTGCCTGCTGAGCATTTCTAATTCTTGTTAAGTAATCTGCTATAGAATCTGTTACCATCTTTTCTCTTAGCTAATGTTATAAATGAGTGCCTACCAGCTTGACTTGGTAAGTCCTGGAATTTTTCCTTCTAGTGCCATTTTTCTAAATGTCACTCTATTAATACCAAATTTTCTCATGTAACCCTTTGGTCTACCTGTTAGCTTACATCTGTTATGCAACCTAACAGCAGAAGAATTTTTTGGCAATTTGTCTAACTCTACCCACTTTCCTTCTTTCTTCAACTGTGCTCTTAAGTCAGCGTACTTAGCAACCATTCTTTGTCGCTTAGCTTCTCTTGCTATAATCGCTTTTCTAGCCATTGTATTAGTTTCTTTGATTTTTGAACGGCATGCCCAAAAGCTTCAGCAATTCAAGTGCTTCTGCATCTGTTGGTGCACTGGTTACAAAATTTATATCCATTCCAGTAATTTTATTGATCTTGTCAATATTGATCTCTGGAAATATAATTTGCTCTTTGATTCCAATAGAGTAATTACCTCTCCCGTCAAAGCTCCTATCACTGATACCTCTAAAGTCTCTTACTCTTGGTAAGGCTACAGATATTAGTCTATCAAGAAACTCCCACATTCTGTTGTGTCTCAAAGTCACCTTAGCTCCAATTGGCATCCCTTCTCTCAATTTGAAATTTGAGACTGATTTAGAAGCCAAAGTTGCTATAGCTTTTTGACCAGCAATCATTGTCATTTCTTGCAAGGCGTTTTCTACTAACTTCTTGTCTTGAGTAGCATTTCCTACTCCTTGATTTATAGCAATCTTAAGCAGTCTAGGGACTTGCATTGCAGACTTATACTGAAACTGCTCCATCAATTTTGGAACAATCTCCGCTTTATATTTGGTTCGTAGTCTAGGCTCGTAACTCATTAGCTAATAATTTCTCCTGTTTTCTTAGAATATCTGACACTTTTCTTACCATCAGACTTTCGGCCAACTCTTGTAGGTTCTCCCGACTTAGGATCTACTAACAAAAGATTGGATAGATGAATAGATTGCTCTACATCATTAATACCTCCTGGTTGGTCGGCAACAGGCTTTACATGCTTCTTAGCTATGTTTACCCCTTCGACTATAGCTCTATAGGTCTTAGGGAAAACTTGCTGTACCTCACCTGTGGCACCTTTGTTGGCGCCTGATATAACCATAACCTTATCTCCCTTTTTAATGTGGAGCTTATTGGTCTTATGTGATTTAATAC
>CAZPUF010000222.1:0-4577 GCA_964589705.1 uncultured Saprospiraceae bacterium
ACAACTAATCAAGAAAGCTACATACTAACTTTTGTGGGTTGAAAATAACGACTTATAACAAGCGATCAGGATGATCATAGGCTATCGCCTACGACACCTATCGCAACTTCGTTAGCCACAAAAAGACAAAATGACAGAGTACATAAGTCGAATAAGGACAAAACTTGGTAAGGATAAATTTATTCATCCAGGGGCACGAATAATAATTGAAAACCATATTGGAGAAATTTTATTCATTGAAAGATTGGACAATGGCAATCTTGGAATTCCAGCAGGTTCAATCGAAGATGATGAAACAATAGAAGAATGTATTAAACGAGAAGTCAAAGAAGAAACAGGATTAACAATAATAGATTTAGAAGTAATTGGGATAAGTACAAACCCAACACTTGAAACTATTAGATATCCTAACAATGATGAAATCCAGTACTTTACAATCGAATTTAGTGGCACAATTATGATAGAAGATAGGAATGAAATAAAATGTGCAAAATTTAAGGAGCTATCGAATATTGACAAATTGCCAAAAAACGAATTGTCAGCATTCGAAAGTTTAAATTATTATCGGGAAAATAAAAGAATAATGTTAAAATGAAAAAGAGACTATCCCATATGGGATGCCCCTTTTATTTGTCTTAAGTGTAAAAGACGTATTGTTCTTCCTTTTACAAATGAGCCTTATTCTGCATTCTCGCAATATTCGTTTCCTATTTCTTGGAAGTGAGAAGCATTCCATTTATTCTCCATGATGACAGCTGAAAAATTGGGATCATCAGAAAAATATTCAGCTAATCTTTTTGTTTGACCCTTCGTTGACAATAGACTTACTGAGTGATTTTCATCAGTACCACCCATAACCGTTGGGAATTCTTCTCCCGGTCGTTGGAATAAAATTTTATTAGCAGAAATTCTCTCATCATATATATAGAAATATTCTCCTTTATTGGTGAACGAGAATTGGTTTAAGATGTAAACATTTACAGCATCGCAACTCACCACCAATCTTCTCCATTCTCTATGCTTTGTTTTCTTCTTGCCTAATTTATTGTGATAGTAGCTATACTCAAATACCATTGGATATTCCGTACTTGTTACGATTACATATTTTATGTCTGTTGACTGGTATTTTTCCTCCTTAGCTTCTTTAGTTTTCTTAAATTTCACTTTAGTAGCCATAACTGCTTGAGGACCTCGAAATTTGACAAAACCTTTCAGCTCAGTACCGTCTTTGAGAATAATTTCACCTTCTGTGAAGGCACTAAAAGCGTCACCTGTTGTGGAGAATGAAATAAACAGAATGGATATCAATAATAGTTTTTGCATAATGATTTGACTTTAACTTTAACAAAACAATTCAGGCTCTTGACAAAATTCTATGGCAATCGCCCTTATAAAATAGAATCCTATGGCCCAATTTGTAAAATAGCTGCCACTTAATAAGACTTGATGTATAAGAGACTCAGCTTTCTACTTTGGAAAGAACACATAAAGTCCGAATAGCCGGAAGACAACTTAAATCAATACTTTTTTGAGAGTTGATAAATAATGCAACACTGACCCATTCCTTCACTAAAGTTCAGCTTCCAACCTGGTCATTGCAGATACGCAATCAATGTTTTGCTACAAAGAATTGCCTTGGGATTACGGCTAAATATCAAACAATAAAAAACTTAGTAATAATACAAACCTGACAAAATTTAAAAGTTAGTCACATCTAGCTAAATCATTATATTGAGGGCAAATCCTTATCATGAATCTTCTAGTTAGGTCTTTACAGAAAATGCTTCTACTATTTCTCATGGGCATCTTTGCTATAGGCTGCACACCTAAACTAAGTCAAACAGCAGTGTCTGATAGTGAAGTACCTACTAGATATGCCCTATTCGAAGCTCAGAATTTTGAATGGATATCAAAATTTGTTGAGGGTAAGGCGATTGCGGTGCTTGACGGAGAAAGCATCGTGATAGATCAGCATGGGCGGAAACTCATGGACTATCCTTATGAGGATAATTATCTGCATTTTTACGATGGGAATCTTATTGTCAGAAAAGGAACGACAAGCAGCGTGATAGACATGGAGGGTAATGACATTATTCCTCCTGACTATACTAATATGGGGAAATGTATCTGCAGCGACTGTGGTTATTTCATAGCGACTAAGGATGGACAGAAAGGAGTCATTAGTATAGAAGAAAAAATATTTCATCCTATTGAGAATCTTATGTTTGCTCCTTTAATGACAACTGATGGTCTGCTTCTTATGATGAACAAGGAAACAAATACGACTGACCTTGTTTCAGTAGATGACACTGTGGTAAAAAATCTACCTTTTCGAAGAATAACGCTGCTTGAAAATGACAATTTCGCTGTTAGTCCTGAAGGATCCTCCTTTATTATAGACTCAAGAGGTGATAGTATTTTGTCTTTGACTTACGATAGTTTCTCTACAGTGAAAGAGAACATTATCACCATAAAGAATAATAAAAGTGGCATTATCAATAAGGAAGGTGTTGAGCTTTTAGCACCAAAATATGATCACATAAAAGAAACTAGTGGGTATTATATTTTTAAAGATGAGAATAAAACAGGCTTGCTAGGGCCTGACATGCAAATCCAGTATGAATACGAAGAGACTTGCAAAAAAAATCATTTCTATTCTCCCTATTTTATTTGCACTAAAGATAGCAGCCCATTGGTATATAACATAGAGACTAAAGCACTAAAAGAGTATCCCTATAAAATCGGATATATGCCTAGGCCTTTCAAACATCTCTTCTATCAAACAGCAAATGAAAAGGGTTTACTCAATGAGGATTTGTCCATCAAGAGTACTAGTGGAATCAATGCTCCTGTCTTAGGTCTTGAAGTGATAGATGTAGATAAAAATAAGGCAATATTACTTCCTGATGGCAGGAAAATGAATGGCAAAAATTACAGTTCTGTGAAGCAACTGCTCTATAATAATAGGCTAATCTTAGGTGATAGTGAAACAAAAAAAGTTGGTTTATTTTCTAGGAGTGGAGAAACCATATTGCCTATGGCGTATAAGAACATCAAGCATCTCCATCGAGAATACTTGACCGTCAATGAGGATAGGAAAGTAGGTGTTGTTAACCAAGATGGGGAAGTTATCCTAGAACCGAAGTATTCCAAAATAGAATATTACAATGGCGTCTATATAGTCAAAGAAGGCTATACAAAGTCCAATATTCTTGATGAGAATTTTTTACCTATCGGATTGGATGGCAATGATTATGTCCATAAGATCACTGGCCATCGCCACCTTTTAATTCTGGGAAATGCCAACTCTCATGCATTGTACGATATCAATAAGCAGTCGGTCATAGAACAAGCAGAATGGATGCAATTGCTAATCAACCTAAATCATATCCAAGTCAAGAATAATGAATTGTTTAAAGTAATGGATTTAAGAAATTTATCCACCACTATTCAGTATCAGCCAAACAAATTTTACACCTTAGGAGATGGTAAAAAGGCTTCAAAAGAATACTTTGAGATAGCTCCAGAATCAGAATTCTTAAGGGGTATTATTAATATAAATGGAGAAGAGCTTATTCCAGTAGGCTATGGTGTTATAGAATGGTTTAATTCTGAGAGGCAACAAATATGCTTAGAGAAAGATGGTCATTCAGGCGTGATTGATTTTAATAAGGAAGTCGTCATCCCATTCATATATGACGAGATTAAGCAGTTCAGTGATGGGCAAAGTGTTGTCAGAATAGATCAAAAATTTGGCATCATCAATGAAAAGGGAGAACTAATAACACCAATAGAATACGAAACCATTAAAAGCCTAGGTGATGGTAAAAGACGCATGGAAAAAGAAGGGCTTTGGGGCATCCTTAATGACAAAGGCCAAGTAGTCATCGCTGCTAAATACGAAGAGGTGAAACTAATTAATAATGGTCTAGTAATTATTAAGAATGATGGCTTGTATGGCGTGATCAACGAAGAAGAGGAAGCAATTTTTCCCACCATCTATGACGCATTCAGTTATAGATATAAAAACAATGGTTTGGGTTATTATCTAGTCACACTGGAGGGCCAAAAGTTCAAACTTAATTTGGATGGGGAATGTATAGAAGACTGTCCAGAAGATAGCTTATTAAAGAAGTATGGGATTTTGAAAAAGGAATAATTCTTGTCAAGTCTTTTACTCTATAACAAGAAGTCTCATTAATGCAAAGGCACCAACTTTACAAATTCACCTTGTGGAGATTTCACCGTGCTCGTATAGGGTATGCTGATAAGGTAGGTTCTTTTCTATTTGTCACATTCCATTTCGAGTACGGATAACTCTTTGCTTCGCTGTGCGCTGATCGAGTTGGAAAATATATTTCTTATAAATTAATATAGCGGAGGAAAAGGATGTTAGATTAAATGGACACTTTACAAATCGACCTTGTGGAGATTTCTCGTTAAAGGGTGTAATGTTATATTACGCAGTGCAGTGCTCACCACCCCCCCCTCTTAAAATATAAAAATACTCACAAGAAATCCCATTAATGCAAAGGCCCCGAACATAACCACATACACAACATTTGCAAAGAGCAATT
>CAZPUF010000223.1:0-4563 GCA_964589705.1 uncultured Saprospiraceae bacterium
AGTGGAAGGCCATATCTGTGAATCATGTGTAGAACAAGCGCATGAAATAGTCAACGAAGAGTTAGGCAATAAGTCAAATTCTAAGTCTGATTTCTCTTTTAATCTACCTAAAGGGATTACACCAGTAAAGATTAAGGCATATCTTGACCAATTTATCATTGGTCAAAATGAAGCAAAAAAGTATCTGTCAGTAAGCGTTTATAATCACTATAAACGTCTTAATCAAAAGAGCACTGATGATATTGAAATAGAAAAATCTAATATTCTGTTTGTCGGCCAGACTGGGACAGGAAAGACTTTATTAGCAAAGACAATCGCTAAATTTTTAAAAGTACCTTTTTCGATAGTAGATGCCACGGTTTTTACTGAAGCAGGTTATGTTGGAGAGGATGTTGAGAGTATGTTAAGTAGACTCTTGCAAGCTGCTGATTATGATGTAAATTCTGCAGAGAAAGGCATTGTATATATAGATGAAATTGACAAAATTGCTCGTAAAAGAGATAACCCATCAATAACTAGAGATGTATCTGGAGAGGGTGTCCAACAGGCTCTCCTCAAAATGTTAGAAGGCACTCAAGTGAATGTACCACCTTATGGTGGCAGAAAACACCCAGAGCAAAAGATGATTCAAGTTAATACCAAGAATATTCTTTTTATTATGGGAGGTGCATTCGATGGAATTAATAAGTTGATTGCAAAACGTCTCAATACACAAGTTATTGGCTTCAATAATAAATCTAAAGAGATTCATAGTGAAGAGAATTTGCAAAAATATGTTTCTCATCAGGATTTGAAATCATATGGTCTTATACCTGAGTTGATAGGTAGAATGCCAGTGCTAACATATCTGAATCCACTTGATAAATCGACGCTGGTAAGAATTCTTACAGAGCCTCGTAATGCGCTAATCAAGCAATACCAAAAGCTGTTTTCACTTGAGGACATAGAACTAAAGTTTGAACCAGATGCTCTAGATTTTATTGCGGAGAAGGCTTTGGAATTTAAGTTAGGCGCAAGAGGATTAAGATCCATCATGGAGGTTATTCTAGCGGATGCAATGTTTGAATTACCTTCTCATCCAGATACCAAAGAATTTGTAGTAGACAAAATGTTCGTGTCAGAAAGACTTGACAAAACTTCCAAGGCCAAGCTTAAGGTGGCATAACTATAGTATTTAATAAAACGTCGTGATTGCCCTAATTTACCTATAGATTGATATAATTTAGGATGTAAGCAAAGGGTTGGGAACTAGGTGCTTTTGTAAAGTGACTAATTACAGTTATAAAAGCTGCAATTTTGATTTTCTTAGTAACCAACCTTATATTTATAATAGATTCTAGAGTTAAATTTTAAATCTAATTGTTGTGGCAGAATTAACAGGAGGACCATTTATCAGTGAATTCCACTATGATAATGCTGGTGCTGACACAGGCGAGTTTGTAGAAGTATGTGTTCCTGCCGGCTCATCAGCTGCAGGATTTACCCTCGAATTATATAACGGTAATGGCGGAGCTGTCTATGATAGTTTTGATTTGGATGATGTTGACCCTGCTAACATATGTGTGGATCCTGCAGATGGTAATACCTATTACTTAATTGATACTCCAGGCATTCAAAATGGTGCACCGGATGGAATTGCTCTTGTTAATGCAGCGGGAGCGGTTTGCGAATTCATAAGCTATGAAGGTACATTGACTGCTACCAGTGGACCTGCATTAGGCATGACAAGTACAGATATTGGAGTAGCCGAGGGTGGTGCAACTCCTATAGGTACATCGATACAACTGGATCCTGCTGGTGGTGGCTGGATGACTGGACTTCCAGAGACGCCAAAGGCCATGAATATTTGTTTTTTAGAAGGGACCAACATTCTAACTAATAAAGGCTATCGAAAAATTGAGACGCTGAATTTGGGAGATACAGTTATTACAAATTCTGGAGAACACTTACCAATCAAATGGATAGGAATACAGACTAAAGTACTGTCAGAGATTCAAGATCCAATAACGACTCTACCAGTTAAAATTTCTAAGGATGCAATAGCAATGGGAATTCCGACTCAGGAGTTGCACGTTTCACCAAATCACGCTGTTTATATCGAAGGATTATTGATTAATGCTGGAGCACTAGTAAATGATATCAATATTATCCAGTATAGTCCATCAAAAACTTTTAAGTACTTCCATATAGAATTAGATTCTCACCAACTGATTATCGCTGAAGGCTTGCCTTCAGAGAGTTATTTGCCACAAAATGAGAAGCGCTCAGCTTTTGATAATCATTCAGAATTTTTGAAACATTATCCAGAAGGAAGGAAAATCATTCTTTGGCCATTGGATTATCCTCGAATTAGCTCTCAAGCAAAAGTTCCATCATACATACAAGACAAGATTACTAAAGCAGTAAAGGTTAAGAAAATCGCTTAGCCATTTTCTAATTTCCTATCATTTAATTCCTTTTATGTATGACTGAATCAGAATTACTTAAAAGGTTTGACGAACAATCAACTGCTGATATAGGCATTTTTATAAGCCAAGCTTTAACCACTTTTCCTGGTTACGATAAATTCAGAATTAAATCTGCACAGTTCTATATGCAGCTTGGCAGTTATGCTCGGTCAAGACAGATTCTAACTGATCACAGTACTAGACCCTTGAGTAAAGAACTTCATCTATTACTTGCTGAAGTGGAATTGCATAATGATAAGGTTCAGGAGTCTGTCAAGCTTATTAACTCATATATAAAGCGTTATCCTAAACATTTCAAAGGCCAGTATCTAAAAGCCAAAATTCATCTAAAGTCAGATGAAATTGAAAGTGCAAAAAAATCATTGAAGAAATCACTGGAACTAAATCCCGCGGCTATTGCACCGTTTAAGGCTTTATTTGAGTTGTTATTGAATGATAATACTTTAGAAGAAGCTCAAGCATTAGTTCTTAGTAATTCAGAGCTAAAACATATAGAAGGCAAGGCTTTAAGGAGAATGAAATTGAAATTGGCAAGGAAATTATTAGATAATCAAATTTATGAAGGATCTTTAGAAATTGTTAATCAGTTACTCGACGAAAATCAAGATGACAAATTTGCTCTTTTACAGAAAGGAACAATATATAGTAAACTTGGAAAGGATAAAGAAGCAAGCAAGATCTTTCAGAAGCTTCTCAAAAACCATCCTAGTAATCCTTGGGCATATCTAAAGCTGGCTCAGATTACCTATTCAGAAGGACAAGTTGAAGAAGCGCTAGAATTGCTGGATATAGGAATCGATAGAGCATCTGATAATATTAGAATTATACATAAGAAAGCTGATTACTTAATTAAACTAGGTAGATATAGTGAGGTAATAGAATTTCTTAATCATCATCAGAAGAATGATTCTAATTATATGAACTTTCAAATGATATTGATTAAAGCCTTTTTAAGAAGGGGTGATTTTGAAATGAGTAAAAAAGAATTGTTGTTACTGCTAAATGCAGATAGTAATATAGAATGGACAAATAGGATAAAAGAATTACTTGCAATTATAGCATTTAAAGAATACGATTATAATGCGTCAAAGCAATTGTATCGAGATATAATTGTTAGCTCTACAAATACTATCAATTTAAGACAAAGATTATGTCTCTTACTACTTCTTGAAGGGGATCATATAGGTGCAGCTGAAGAATTGAAACTAGCGACAGAAGAAATTGAGTCATCTAATGTATCGGGTAAAGTAGGAGTGCCCTTAATAGGACATGCATCAAGAATTTTAAATGAAGTAAACCTTCATCCAACATTAAAGTTGAAAATTAGAAGCAGTTTTGGTCTTCAAGGAATTAAGCGACTTAAATATTTGGCCGAAATTCAACTAAATGCACCTAGTTATTTCGGTTCTGCATTGTATCTGATTAATGAGTTGAGGAAGCAGAACCTGTTCGGAATTCTAAAATTATCAGACTTTAAAAATGGGCAAGCACAAATTCCTAAGACAATTGTACAGTACTGGGACAAGTCTAAACCACCTCAAATTATACGCCAAATAATGGATACATGGCAAGAGATGAATCCTGATTATACCTATAAATTATTTTCTAGGAATTCGGCCTATTACTTCATCAAATATAATTACGGCATGGAATGCGCAAGAGCTTTTGAATCTTGTGTACATCCAGCAATGCAAGCAGATTTTTTTCGTTTAGCCTATCTTAATAAAAAAGGTGGATTCTATGCTGATGCGGATGATAAGGCAACGAAATCATTAGAATCACTGAGAAGTTTAAGGACTGAAATGACATTAAAATATGGTGATTTTGGATGTATAGGGAATAACTTTATTGGGGTGGCACCAAACAATAAATTAATTGATTATGCTTTTCAAAGAGGCTTATATAATGTAGGTTCTTATTTTAATGAAGGACCTTGGTTTAAATTAGGTCCGGGCCACCTGACCACTTGTATTTGTTTTTTCCTATCTAAGTCTATACTGAATAATGATTTTGATGAATTGAAAAGAATCTTAGTCCTCAATCAAGTAGAGTATAGTAAATATTTCCATCAGCATCTGTCATTACCATATAAATC
>CAZPUF010000224.1:0-4556 GCA_964589705.1 uncultured Saprospiraceae bacterium
TGTATTTGGTGACAGTTGACAATTGCAAGATTAAAAACAACTTTGCAACAAATAGAGATTGCAGACCGTCAAGGATTTTCTCAGTTATAATTTTTTGACAAGTTTTCTGTCGATTATATATTTGCTCTATAATAATTATCGTTCCTAGTTTTGAATTACCATGAACATAGCCATAAATGGTCTGACTAAGAGTTACGGCCCACAAAAAGCAGTAGACAACATTTCCTTCGAAGTAAAGACAGGCGAAATCCTTGGTTTTCTTGGTCCCAATGGGGCGGGCAAGACCACGACGATGAAGATGATCACCCAGTATCTCGAACCGGATCACGGAGATATATCTATCAATGGTCAGACGATAAAGACCGCCTCCACCAAAAGCAATATAGGTTATCTGCCTGAACATAATCCCTTATATCTGGAAATGCCAGTCATGGATTACCTCGCCTTTACAGCAGCTCTTCAAGGGGTGGAGAAGTCGCGAATAGACGAACAGGTAAAGCAGATGGTAGTCATGTGCGGACTAGACGTGGAGAAGCACAAGAAGATATCTGAGCTGTCAAAGGGATACCGCCAGAGAGTGGGACTGGCACAGGCGATGATACACGACCCGGAGATCCTTATTCTAGATGAGCCGACCACAGGACTAGATCCTAATCAGATTGTAGAGATTAGAGAATTGATCAAGACGCTGGGTGCTTCCAAGACGGTGATACTAAGTACACATATACTACCTGAGGTGGAAGCAACTTGCGACCGCATCCTCATTATCAATAAAGGGAAAATAGTCGCAGATGGTACTGCTGACATGCTCCGTAAGCAGTCTCAAGGCACGCAGGTGCTAAGAGTCAAAATAGAAGATGGTCTTCCTGAGGCTATTGTACAAAAGCTGAGTGATCTGTCCACGACTCAGACTGTAGAGAATCTAGGGGACGGAAGATTTGAAGTGCAGAGTATAGCAGACATACAGTCTAACCGAATCATCTTTGAATTGTGTAAACAGAATGGCTGGATACTGACAGAGATGGTGCCGTTTGAGACCAAGCTAGAGGATATATTTAGAAATTTGACAACCAATTAAAAAAACAGAATAAGCATGGCATCTAGTTGGATAATAGCTAAGAGAGAGTTACGGTCATACTTTGATTCTTTAGTAGCCTATATATTATTGTTGACCTTTTTGGGATTTACAGGATTTTTTGTGTGGTTAAGTGGTAACGGAGATGTGTTTTTTAGACGACAGGCAGACTTAAAAGTTTTTTTCGGTATTGCTAATTGGACCTTGTTCTTTTTTATTCCGGCGATTACAATGAAACTCATCGCAGAGGAAAAGCGATCAGGCACCATCGAGCTTATCATGACAAAGGCCATCTCTAACTGGCAATTTGTCTGGGGTAAATTTTTGGCGGCATTTTTATTAGTAGCCATAGCTCTGGTATTTACTCTACCATACTATTTTACAATAAGTACCTTGGGTAATTTTGATCATGGTGCTAATATATCTGGATATCTGGGATTGCTTCTGATGAGTGCTTCATATATTGGGATAGGGATATTTGCAAGTAGCCTGACCAGCAATCAGATAGTCGCCTTTCTATTGGCATTGATTATTGGGATATGTTTTCATTTTTTGTTTGGTGTGATTGCCAGTGGGAGTTCAGGGATTGTAGCAGATATATTTGATACGTTAAGTCTGTCCTCTCATTTTGAAAGTATCTCGAGAGGCGTCATAGATAGCAAGGATGTCATTTATTTTATTTCTGTGACAGCGATAGGATTGATGTTGTCAGAGTTTATAATTTCAAAAAGATAAGGAGATGAAAAAGAGTTCACTATCGATATTTTGGATTATAGGCATTATACTTCTGGTCAATTTTTTGAGTCGGGAATTTTTCTTCAGGATAGATGCGACAAAGGATAAGACCTATACTTTGAGTAAGGCGACAAAGAATATCCTGAAGAATATGGACGAGTCGGTGACGGTTACTTCTTACTTTACCAAAGACCTTCCGCCTCAGTTTACTAAAGCACTCAGTGACTTCGAAGACTTATTAGCGGAATATAATAATGTCTCAGGCGGCGCTGTTAATTTCGAATACATAGACCCAAGTGATGAGACCGTACAACAAGAGGCCATACAAGCTGGCATCCAGCCACTGATGATCAATGTGAGGGAGAAGGATGAGGTCGTGCAGAAAAGAGCCTACATGGGGGCAATAGTCAAGCGAGGAGATGTGCAGGAAATATTACCTGTCATTACGCCAGGGAGCCCAATGGAGTATCAACTCACAACGGCGATAAAAAAAATCTCCTCAGGGGATAAGCCAGCCATAGGCTTTGTACAAGGACATGGAGAAGCCTCTTTCGATAAGATGCCTCAGGTATATGAGGCGTTAAGTGTGTTATACACCATAGAACCAGTGGATCTATCTGCAGATGTACCTGCGCATTTGAAAACCGTTGTCATGCTAAGTCCTAAGGATAGTCTGATTGGAGCAGACTTGCAACGACTGGATAGTTATCTGAATAACGGTGGTAACGTTGTGATGGCATGGAATTCTGTATTCGGTAATTTCCAGACAGTACAAGGGGAGCAACGCAGTTTGGGTATTAATGAATGGCTACAGACCAAAGGAGTAGATGTGCCTTATCAATTTGTGTTGGATGCCAACTGTGGTAGTGTCAGTGTACAACAACGTCAGTCTTTCTTTAGTTACGCAAGCCAAGTTAAGTTTCCATACTTGCCTTTGATTAATAAATTCGAAGATCACCCGATTACTGAAGGTGTAGACCAAGCCATATTCAATTTTCCTAGCCCTATACTTTGGGGCGGACAGGATGGATTTACTTTTACGCCACTTATCAAAACCTCGGACAAGTCTGATACTAAAAGTCTGCCTGTCTCTTTTGACGTTCAGAGAAAATGGCGGACCTCAGATTTTCCTCAAGGACCTGTTACAATAGCGGCGGCCATAGAAGGAGATTTTGGAAGTAATGGGACTACTGGCAATCTGATATTATTCACTGATGGCGAATTTGCAGTAGGTGGAGAAAGACAAGCACAATCCAATGCAGACAACTTCAACCTTCTTGTCAATAGTGTAGATTATCTCTCAGATGACACAGGTCTGATAGACTTACGGACTAAAGGTGTGGCATCTCGTCCGATAGAAGAATTGGAAGAAGGGGAAAAGGGTTTTCTCAAGTGGCTCAATTTTTTACTTCCAATTGGACTGGTACTATTGCTAGGTGTATTTAGATTCCAACGGTCTAGAACCAGACGCCTCAAGCGCATGAGCGAAAGATATGTGTATGAATAAAACCTTCATAGCAGACAACGATGAATAATAAGATATTAAGCCTTATATTTTTTGGATTATTGGCCTTACTGATAGCCAGAAAAACCATTCTCAAGCCAACGACTAAGAGTTTTAGAGCATCACTTTCTAATTTTGACTCGGCCACGATAGATAAGTTGACTATTCAGATCGGTGATGCGCCAGCTACCACACTTACCAAGTCAGGTGAGCAGTGGCAAATGACAGATGGTACGCGTACCATGGACGCTAAGCCAAGTACTGTCACCTCACTTATAACGGAATTGTCTACCCTAAAGACTAAGCAACTTGTATCAAAAAGTGCTGACAAGTGGGCCGACTATGAGGTCGATGATAAGGCCAAGAAAATAGAAGTCTATAGTGGTGGCAAGAGAGTGACAGCGCTGCATATCGGTAGATTTAATTTTAACCAACAGACGAGGGCAGGCATTTCATATGCACGACTCTCAGATGAAGATGAGATTTATTCTCTAGATGGATTTTTAGCGATGTCTGCTGCCAAAGACTTTGATAGCTTTAGAGAGACAAAGCTTGTGACAACAGCACAGGAGCAAATACAATCCATTAACTTGACCACAGAATCAGGACAGCAATTAGAACTGGGTAAATCTATAGATGGCTCATGGATAATAAATGATACAGTTATAGATAGTACAGCCGCCAGCAGATATATAAGTGGGCTCACTAATCTTAATGGATCTGTCTTCGAAGATGGATTTTCACCTTCTGGAGTACCTGCTACAATAACTGCAGGTGCATTACAGATTCAGGCTTATTCTACAGGATCTGATTTTGTCATAAAGTCCAATCAGAATCCTGCTTACTTTAGAAGTGATACTTCAGGCATCTATAAAAGGATGATTACTGACCTATTGTCGCTGTCTCAATAATAAGTATGGACACCAATAGCAACTTACCTACTCAATTCTTGCCACTCCAGGGCTACCTAGGAGATGACGGCCGATTCCGCCGCTTGCCAGGTAAGCGTCAGAAGAAACTGCAACGATTGATGTTCGAATATTTTGCTACCAAATTCCAATCGGGAGTTATCTATTCAGAACAAGAAGTCAATGACATCCTTACCGAACATCACAGCTTCAAAGACCCAGCTTCCCTTAGAAGATTTATGATAGGGATGCAATTATTATCTAGGACTAAAGATGGGCGGGAGTATTGGGTGGAGCCTACCAATTAGACACTATTATTTTCCATTTATAGAAC
>CAZPUF010000225.1:0-4538 GCA_964589705.1 uncultured Saprospiraceae bacterium
CATGATAAGTATGCACCTGTTGTAGTAGACTTGATTTGGGACTACTTTCTGTCCAAGAAGTGGTCTCATTATTCCGGTCAGAAACTAACGGAATTTTGTTCGGAAGTTTATCACATAATCAGCCTTCATATAAATGAATTGCCTGTAAGATTACAATCCAAATTTATTCAATTGATTGAAGATGATTTTCTAATGGCATATGGAACTGACCGTCGGATGGAATCCTCACTTGAATGGATGGATAATCGCGTGAAATTTAAATCTGCCTTTTATAAAACACCTCTGGATATCAAAGAAAATTATAACCAGATTGAGCAATTGTTCGACCAGTTCTTTCCTGAATTAGTCGCTCATAGTGAGGAATTCTGCAATTGTCAATAGTAACGATTACCCTTCAAAGTGCAACGAAATAGTAAATGCTCTACTGATTATCTGATCTATAACCCTACTATCTTCCAAAGCGCCATTAAAGATGTGGATATTATTAAGCCCTCTAGAAAACTTGAGTTCTGGTGAAAATATAAAGAACGGAAAGAATAGTTGAACTCCAGCTCCAACTTCAAATTGAAAATCATGAGGTGCAATATTAATAATACGTTCCGCATCCATTTGTCTAGTCGCTGAAGTGCTCGAAACATCATAACTGTACTTTAGTCCTCCTATCACAAAGAATCGTTTGTCTTTGTATGGATCAGATTTAAATCTCAAAAGTAAAGGGACTTCGAGGAACACTGATTCTGTTCTGAAATTTGTTGTTTCAGTCATAGGACCTCCCATAAGTGAGGGTCTTTCTACTAGTAAAGATCGCTCAGAGAAAGCAAAACCAGGAATAAATCTAAAATCGAAATACTGTCCTATTTTCAGATTGGTTATGATATTAACATTCAGGCCTGGGCTATTGCCACTTGATATAGAAAGAATACCGCTATTGGCAAATTCACTGGACTTATTATGAATATAACCAGTAGAATGCAGGCCTATAGTCAAGCCAAAGTAAAATTGTTTACTTCTAAAATCCCAATAATTAAGATTTGTGCTTGATGGTACTTGGCTGAAAGCTGATGCTGCCATAGTCAAGCCTATCACAGCCATTAAAATTATTTTACGCCAGTATATATTGTACATATTCCTAAACTCAAAGGTTTCCATTGTACAGAACGAAATCCAACTTTTTCTAGTATAGCACCAAATTTCTCATAATCTGGAAACGCTTGTACGGATTTGTAAAGGTACTCATAAGCATTATCATCTTTAGAACCTTTTTTACCGATAAGAGGAAGGATGTTTTTAAAGTAGAAGTTATATAGCTGTTTGAAGGGGAAAATTTTCGGTTTTGAGAATTCAAGGATAACCACTTTGCCATCATCCCTTGTTACTCTATACATTTCTGATAATCCTCTCTCCAAATTCCCAAAGTTTCTAACACCAAAGGAGACAGTCACAGCATCAAAGTAATTGTCTTCAAACCTCATGTTTTCAGAGTCGCCCACTTCTAACTTTATTACATCCTTCAGACCCTTCTTATTGACCTTGATATTACCATGTTGTATCATTATGGGAGATATGTCTAACCCTATAATTTCTGATGGCTCCAACTGCTTATTTAGTTCCACAGCAACATCTGCCGTTCCAGTTGCGACATCCAATATCTTATTGTGAACGCCTTTGTCCAACATATTAATGGCCTTCTTCCTCCATATCGTATCTATACCTAGTGTAAGTACTCGATTAAGCAAATCATACTTAGGTGCGATATTGTCAAACATATCAGTGACTTGCTGCTTTTTAGAACCAGTTTCTGAGTAAGGTTTGACCTCTTGAGGCGTTGTTTTTGTCATTCTTTCCGGCTTATCTAGCTATTAGATAAAATTCTAATACACAAACCTAATGAAAGTATGTAGATATGGTTCATAAACACAGCTATTTACACAATAAATGCCATCTAAAAAGGGTATATTCGCGTATTATTTCGGAAATGAATTATAATACATAAATGGCAGATAATCAGCGAATTGTAAAGGTTAATATCGAGGATCAGATGAAGACGGCATACATAGATTATTCTATGTCTGTAATTGTCTCCAGAGCCTTGCCGGACGTCAGGGATGGATTGAAGCCTGTGCATCGTCGAATCTTGTATGGAATGGATGATCTTGGACTGGATTATAACAAGCCTTACAAGAAATCAGCAAGAGTAGTTGGAGAGGTATTGGGTAAGTATCATCCACACGGAGATGGATCTGTATATGATGCTATGATTCGTATGGGCCAACCATGGAGTATGCGTTATCCTTTGGTTGAAATCCAAGGGAATAAGGGTTCTATGGATGGAGACAGTCCTGCAGCTATGAGGTATACCGAAGCGAGGATGGATCGGTTAAGTGATGAGCTCATTGATGATATCAAAAAGGATACAGTTGACTTCAAACTCAACTTTGATGATTCTCTTGAGGAACCGACTGTACTACCGGCAAAATTGCCCAACTTACTTATAAATGGTGCTACAGGGATTGCTGTGGGTATGGCAACTAACATGTTGCCGCATAATTTATCTGAAGTCATTGATGGCACAATAGCCTATATAGAAGACCCAGAGATTTCTATTGATGGACTAATGGAGCATGTAAAAGCTCCTGATTTTCCAACTGGAGGAATTATATACGGAGTAGAAGGTGTAAAAGAAGCATTTAGGACGGGTAGAGGTCGAGTAGTTGTTAGAGCAAAAACGGAAATAGAAGTTGGTAAGAATGGGAAGGAGTCTATCATAATCACTGAAATCCCATTCCAAGTGAATAAAGCCAATCTTGTAATGAAAATTGCAGACTTGGTGCAGTCTGGTCGTGTGGAAGGCATTTCGGATATCCGTGACGAATCAGATAGAAAGGGACTCCGGATAGTTGTTGACATCAAACGAGATGCGATGGCGAATGTGATCTTGAGTAAGCTATTTAAGTATTCTCCATTACAGTCTTCTTATGGCGTCAATAATATAGCTCTTGTAGATGGCCGACCAAAGCAACTAAATCTAAAGGATTTAATCTCAGAGTTCGTCAAGTTTAGACTAGAGGTAATCGTAAGACGAACAGAGTTTGACCTTAAGAAAGCTGAAGAAAGAGCTCATATACTAGAAGGTCTTATTAAGGCTATAGATAACCTGGATGAAGTCATCAGAATAATCAGAAGCTCTAAGACAGTAGTTGAAGCCAAGGAGAAATTAATGGCCTCATTAGACTTAACTGAAGTCCAAGCCAAGGCAATACTGGAGATGAGACTCCAAAAGTTGGTTAGTCTTGAAATGGAGAAGTTAAGAGCTGAATATGCAGAACTACAAGAAGTAATCGCTGATCTCAAGGATATTCTTGCTGATGAAGGTAGAAGAAAGGACATTATCAAAGAAGAACTTAGAGAGCTGAAAGAGAGGTATGGAGACCCTCGGAGAACCAAGATTACCTTTGCCGATGGAGATATCAATATGGAAGATATGATCCCTAATGATGAGGTAGTGGTCAGTATTTCTTCATTGGGATATATAAAAAGAACGAACTCCAAAGAATATAAAACGCAAGGACGAGGAGGAAGAGGATCGAGAGGAAGTAAGACCCGTTCTGAAGATTATGTAGAGCACCTTTTTATCGCTAATAATCACAACTATCTATTACTCTTTACAGAACGAGGCAGATGTTTCTGGTTAAGAGTATATGAGATTCCAGAGGGCTCAAAGATCGGTACAGGAAGAGTGTTACAGAATATTGTCAGTATTCCGAAAGATGATAAAGTCAAAGCTTATATTTTGGTTGAAGATTTGACAGACCAAGATTTCTTAAAAGCACATAACGTGATTTTTGCAACGCAGAATGGAATCATCAAGAAGACTAGCCTGGAAGCCTATTCAAGACCTAGAGTGAATGGAATCAATGCAATAACCATTAAAGAAGATGACACTTTACTTGAAGTGAAACTAACAGATGGTAACCAGAATATTATGTTGGCAAGTAAATCGGGTAGAGCAGTCAGATTTGATGAAGCCCAGGCAAGACAAATGGGTAGGTCAGCTGCTGGGGTCAAAGGAATGAACATCGATGTGGAATCTGGAGATAGAATCGTAGGATTGATTGTCGATAATCCTTCAGAAGAAGATATGGCTTTATTAGTTATCTCTGAGAACGGCTTTGGTAAGCGATCTCTAGTCAACGAGTTCAGGATAATAAAAAGAGGAGGAAAGGGTATGAAGAGTATGCAGGTAACAGATAAGACGGGACAAGTTATTGCTGTGAAGAATGTTAATGAAACTGATGATTTAATGATAACGACCAAAGGAGGTATAATGATCCGTATGAAAGTTGCGGATATCAGAGTTATGGGTAGAGCTACACAAGGTGTTCGTGTAATAAAGCTCGGTAAAGGTGATGCAATTGCAGATGTAGCTGTCCTTACTAATGACGGATCATCATCAGATGAAGAAGAATAATAACTTATGCTTAGAAAATCTTAACTAATTTTAAGATTCATTTAATAAAGAATATCAGTTAGATATATGG